>JAOPWT010000456.1 GCA_025965555.1 Mycobacterium sp. | reverse complement strand
GTGGTCGGGGGCCAGCGGTGACGCGGCCCGGCGCACCGCGCGTGCCATCGCGGCGCAAGGTGACGCCGTCGCGCGGGCGCTGGTGCTGGCGGCCGTCGCCGCGCGGGACGGCGCCGATCAGATGGCCCAAGCGCAGGCGGACGTCTCGGCACGGGTCGAGGCGGCCCACGCGACCGGCTTCGTCGTAGGCGACGACGGATCAGTGGTCCCCGACGGGCCGTCACCGCTGTTGATCATGTTGTCCGGCAATGATGCAGGCATCGCCGCCGCGATGCTCGGGACCAGGAGCGCCGAGCTGTCGCGGCAGATCACTGACGCACTGGACCGACTCGGTGCCGCCGACGACGACGCCGCGCGGGACATCCGCGAAGCCCTCGAATCGGTGACCCGCAGCCCGGACATCACGCTGGGCAACACCAATGGCGCTCCGTGGGAGGTGCGGATCGCGGCCAACCGGACCAACATCGCGCAGGCGATCGTCGAGCGACTTGGCGACCGCGAGGCATCTGACCGCGCCACCTTCTACCGCGGGCTGCTCGGCGAGATCGACGACCCGGCAGGTGGCGGCCACCGCATCGACCGCAAGATCCTCGCGTTCGACCCCTCGCTCGACTCGCTGGTCGAACTCAACGGTGACCTCGCCGTCGCCACCAGTGTCGCGGTGCTGATCCCAGGAATGAGCACCACGATCGAGGGCTCCGCGGGCAGTACCAGCTCCGCTCGACAGTTCGTGTCGGCGACGCGGGGCCAGGTCGCCGCCATCACCTACCTCGGCGGACCCTTCCCCGCCGACCGCACGGTGGTCGGGGCGCTCGCCGAGGCCGCAAGTCCACGCTTCGCGATGGACATGGCACCACGATTGGCGGCGTTCAGCTGGGACGTCGACGCGAAGGTCGACGCCACGGGAAGGCAGATTGCGGTGACCTACGTCGGACATTCCTACGGCGGGTCGATCCTCGGCACGGCCGAGGCACTGGGACTGACGGCCGATCGGACGCTGTATGCCGCGGCGGCGGGTGCGGGCTTCGGCGTCGACGGTCCCGACGACTGGCACAACCGCAATCCTGATGTCTTGCGGTTCTCGATGACGGCTCCCGCAGATCCCATCCAGCTCGTCCAGGGCATCCCCGGCGGGCCGCACGGCGCGGACCCCGACGAAATGCCTGGCGTAATCCACTTGGCAACAGGACGTTACGACGACGGCAGGCTGATGGCAGGTCCCGCTGCCCACACCGACGTGCTGAGCGTGACGGGGTCCGACGCGTGGCGCAACGTGCTCGCCGTCATCACCGGCGACCGTGAGCACATCGTGCTGGCCGGCTGATCGTCGGCCGGGGCCGTCGGAGGCTAAAGTCGGGCGAAAGTCGCCGTGAAGAGGAGAACCTGATGGGCTTCAACCCCAAGGACGCGATCGAGTCGGTCAAGGACATCGCGACGAACGCCGTCGAGAGGTCCGCGGACATCGTCGACAGCGCTGGCCACATCATCAAGGGTGACGTCTCCGAAGGCGTGCAGGGCATCGTCGCGAGTTCGATGGACATCGCCACGCATTCGGTGGACAAGGTGAAGGAGATCGTCACCGGCCGCAACGACGAGGTCGACGAGGTCGAGTGATCCCTAGACGGCCGGCGCCAGCTCCTCCTGCGGTTTCGCCGTCGTGATGAGCAGGGTCGCGAGCAGTCCGGCGAGCAGGAACCCCGCCGCCAGATAACCGCCGAGCGAGATGCCATGGGCCATGGCCGCCCTCGCCGCGTCGGCGACGGCGACCGTCTGGGGTTGGGCGGCGAGACCGTCGATCGCGGCGCCCGCGCTGCCCACGACGGCGTGGGTCAGTTGGTCGACCTGGCCCGCCGGTAGACCAGAAGTCGTCAGCTCAGCGCTCAACCGGGTGCCGAGCACGCTGAAGAAGGTGGTCGTCAGTACCGCGATGCCGAGAGCGGAGCCCAACTGGCGGAACACGCTCTGCACGCCAGAACCCTGACCGGCGCTCACTTCTGGCACCTCGGCCAACACCACGTTGGTCACCTGAGCGGTCGCGAACCCGACGCCGATGCCGTAGAAGGACAGCGCCGAGGCGATCGCCCACCACGGGCTGTCGGGCCCGGCGACGAAGCCCAGCGCCGCCAGACCGACCGCCTCGAGCGCCAACCCGAGTCGGACCAATCCGAGCGAGGACACCTTGGGCGCCATGGCGAAGCTGCCTCCGCTGGCCACGAAACTGCCGACGGCGACGGGCACCAGCGCGAGGCCCGCCTCAACCGGGCTGTAGCCGAGCGCGAACTGCAGCCACAGCGGAAGGACGGCGACGATGCCGAACTCGCCAAGCCCGATGATCAACGTGGCGATGTTGCCGTTGCGGAACGAGCCGATGGAGAACAGTCGGATGTCCATCAGTGCCGTCGTCGCCTCCCCCGGCGCCACGTCACGACTCAGCGTCACCTGACGGAAGACGAACGCGGCCAGAGCGATCGCCGCCAATACCAGTGCGACGAGAACCGGCGACGGACCGCTGGCCCATGACACCCCGAAGACGTCGAAGGGTTCGATGCTTCGAATCCAGCCGTAGGTGCGGCCCTCGATCAACCCGAACGCCAGCAGGCCGAGTCCGACGATCGACAACGCCGCCCCGACGACGTCCACCCGACCCGTGCCGCGCGGCGACCGCGGGAGGAAGGCCAGGGCGCCGAGGCAGATCACCACGACGAGGGGGATGTTGATGCCGAAGGCCCAACGCCAGGAAGCATGTTCGGACAGCCAGCCACCGAGCAGCGGACCGAGTGCCGTGGCCGCGCCGATCGTCGATCCCCAGACCGCGAAAGCCTGGCCGCGGGCCTTGCCCGTGAACGACGCATTGAGCAGCGCCAGCGAGGTCGGCAGGATCAGTGCCGCCCCGGCCCCCTGCAGGAAGCGGGCCAACACCAGCAACTCGCCCGTGGGCGCCAGTCCCGCGAGCAGGCTGGTTGCGCCGAAGATCACGACGCCCGTGAGGAAGACCCGGCGCGCGCCGAGGATGTCGGCGACCCTGCCGACCAGGAGCAACAGCGCCGCGAAGACGATCGCATAGGACTCCTGGATCCATTGCGCCTGAGCCGAGGTGACGCCGAGATCGCGCACGATGGACGGCACGATGACGTGCACGATGGTGGTGTCGACGACGATCAGTGCCACGCCGAGCGCAATGGCGACCAGGCCCAGCCACCGTCGGGTGGTGTCCGTCAAGTGCATGACTTAATTACCTTTACCGTGAAGTATTTCGATGGTGAAGGTATATCCGCTAAGGTGGCTTGTCAAACACCGCAGAAGGGACGGCTGATGGCCGAGTCGACGCCCGACGACGTCGCGATACAGCGCGCTCGAGTCATGGAGGAGCTACGCGGCTACGGGTCCAGCTTCACCGAAGTCAGCAGACGCTTCGCGGCCTGGTTGTCCCTGCACTACACCGACGCGGTGGCACTGCTCGCGGTGGCCGAAGCCGAACAACGCGGAGACCCGCTGTCGCCTGCCAGGCTCAGTGAACGTGTATCGCTGTCCTCGGGTGCCACGACGGCGCTCATCAACCGCCTCGAACAGGCGCATCACGTGGTGCGGTCGCGGGAGCATAGCGACCGGCGCGTCGTCACCCTGCACACCACCGAACACGTCGGCGCCTTGGCCGAGGAGTACTTCGGGCCGCTGGGCACCCGCCTCGACGCGATGATGTCGAAGTACCCACCCGAGCAGCTACGGCAGTTCGAGACCTTCGTCACCGAACTGCGCAACACCATGGAAGAGCATCTGCGCGAACAGAACTCGAATCTCTGAGGGCTACTCGCCGCCCGCCTCTGAGTCCTCTACCGGGAGAAGCGCTTCCAGTGCCGAGCCCGTGATGCGACGGAACGCGCGCCGCGGACGGTTGGCGTCCAGGATCGCGATCTCCAGCGTGGCCGGTCCCAGCGTGCGAGACTCCGCGCCGCCGGCGGTGCCCGCCGCGATGCCCGACTTGAGCGCGTCCACGGCGACCTTCGCCGCCTCGCTCAGGCTGGCGTTCTCGGTGAACGAGTCGTTCAAGGCGGTGATGATGGGCTCTGTGGTACCACCCATCACGACGAAGTGCGGCTCGTCGGCGATGGAACCGTCATAGGTGATGCGGTACAGCTCAGGCGGTTTGGTCTCGCCGAAGTGCGCCACCTCGGCGACGCACAGCTCCACCTCGTACGGCTTGGCCTGCTCGGTGAAGATCGTGCCGAGTGCCTGGGCGTACACATTCGCCAGCTGGCGGCCCGTGACGTCGCGGCGGTCATAGGCGTACCCACGCGTGTCGGCGAACTGAATGCCACCGCGACGCAGGTTGTCGAATTCATGGAACCGGCCGACCGCGGCGAAACCGACCCGGTCGTACAACTCGGAAACCTTCTGCAGCGACCGCGAGGGATTCTCGGCAACGAACAGCACACCACCCGAGTAGGCAAGAGTGATCACGCTTCGCCCGCGGGAGATGCCCTTGCGGGCGAGCTCGGAGCGCTCACGCATCGCCTGTTCAGGCGAGATGAAGTACGGGAAGCTCACAGCTCTACCGTCCCGTCGTCAATGCCGAAAGACTTGTCGCGGGAACGGTTCTCGATCACCTCGCGGGCGAGCTGGGCGATGCGTTCCTCGGCGATCTCCTCCGCACCCTCGGCCTGGATGATGACAGCCGTCGGATAGATGCCGCGCACCAGGTCGGGGCCGCCGGTCGCCGAGTCGTCGTCCGCCGCGTCGTAGAGCGCCTCGATGGCCACCCCGAGCGCCGAGTTGGCGTCCGTGACCCTTGAGTAGAGCTTCTTGATCGACGACTTCGCGAAGATCGAGCCCGAGCCCACCGACTGATAACCCTCGAGCTCGACGTTCCAGCCGCCAGCGGCGTCGAACGACACGATGCGTCCGGCGCCCTGCGAATTGGGATCGTCGAGGTCGTAACCCACCAGCAGCGGCAGCGCCACGAAGCCCTGCAGGGCCGCACCGAGGTTGCCGCGCACCATGATCGCCAACCGGTTGACCTTGCCCGCGAACGTCAGGGCGACGCCCTCGAGCTTTTCGTAGTGCTCGAGTTCGACGGCGTAGAGCCGGGCGAACTCCACGGCGATGGCCGCGGTGCCTGCGATGCCCGTCGCGGTGTAATCGTCGGTGACATGGATCTTCTGCACGTCACGCCCGGCGATCACGTTGCCCTGCGTCGACCGTCGGTCGCCGGCGATCAGCACTCCACCGGGAAACTTGATCGCCACGATCGTGGTGCCGTGCGGCAATGCATCGCTAGTGGTGACGTTCTCGGCCGAACCGCCTGCGGGCAACAGATGAGGCGCCTGCCTGCGCAACAATTCCGAGAAGGACGACATGTCCATCGGAAGGGATTGCGCGCCGGAGGCTCCGGGACTCTGTTGGAAGGGTGACAGCCGTTCGTTATGCGGCCAGGTCACTGTCCGCCCTTTTGGACGTACGCGCGCACGAAGTCCTCAGCGTTCTCTTCGAGCACGTCGTCGATCTCGTCAAGCAGATCGTCGGTCTCCTCGGTGAGCTTCTCGCGACGCTCCTGGCCAGCTGCAGTAGTGCCGGTGGGATCGTCGTCATCGCCGCCGCCACCACCACGCTTGGTCTGCTCCTGAGCCATCGCTGCCTCCTGCTTCTCTTCAGCGGACTCACAGGGCCCGCCGGTTCTTCCACCCTACCGGTCGGTGGCCAGAATGCCGGTTGTCAGGTCGTGAGCTGCTCGACGAGTTCGGCTGCGCTGTTCACCGAGTCAAGCAACGCCCCGACGTGCGCTTTGCTTCCGCGCAACGGCTCTAGCGTGGGAATTCGCACCAGCGAGTCACCGCCGAGGTCGAAGATCACCGAGTCCCAACTGGCCGCGGCGATGTCCGCGCCGAACCTGCGAAGGCACTCGCCGCGGAAGTACGCGCGCGTGTCGGTGGGCGGGTTGTCGACGGCGTCGATGACCTGCTGCTCGGTGACGAGGCGCTTCATCGAGCCCCGCGCCACCAGCCGGTTGTAGAGCCCCTTGTCGAGCCGGACGTCGGAGTACTGCAGGTCGACGAGATGCAGACGCGGTGCGGACCACCCAAGGTTCTCCCGCTGCCGGAAACCCTCGAGCAGCCGCAGCTTGGCGGGCCAGTCGAGGATCTCCGCGCATTCCATCGGGTCGCGCTCCAGCAGGTCCAGCACGTTGGCCCAGGTTTCGACGACGCGAGCGGCCGCCGGATCGGGATCGCGCGAGTCGACGAGCTTGGCCACTCGGTCGAGGTAGATGCGTTGCAGCGCAAGCGCCGTCAACTCACGCCCGTCGGCAAGAGCGATGGTGGCGCGCAGGGACGGGTCGCGACTGACCACGTGCACGGCGTGCACCGGACGCGCCAACGCCAGGTCGGAGAGGTCGAACCCCCGTGCCGGGCCTTCCTCGATGAGATCGAGCACCAGCGACGTGGTGCCGACCTTCAAATAGGTCGACGTCTCGGCGAGGTTCGCGTCGCCGATGATGACGTGCAGGCGCCGGTACTTGTCCGCATCGGCGTGCGGCTCGTCGCGGGTGTTGATGATGCCGCGCTTGAGGGTGGTCTCCAGACCGACCTCGACCTCGATGTAGTCCGCCCGCTGGGTGAGCTGGAACCCTGGCTCGTCCCCTCCCGGGCCGATGCCGACCCGACCGGAGCCGGTGACCACCTGGCGCGACACCAGGAACGGGGTGAGACCGGCGATGACCGCCGAGAACGGGGTCTGGCGGCTCATCAGGTAGTTCTCGTGCGTCCCGTAGGACGCGCCCTTGCCATCCACGTTGTTCTTGTACAGCTGCAGCTTGGCCGCCCCCGGCACGCTTGCGACGTGCCGCGCCGCAGCCTCCATCACCCGTTCGCCCGCCTTGTCCCAGATGACCGCGTCCAGCGGATCGGTCACCTCGGGCGCGGAGTACTCGGGGTGAGCGTGATCGACGTAGAGCCGTGCGCCGTTGGTCAGAATCATGTTCGCGGCACCGACCTCGTCGGCGTCCACGATCGGTGGCGGACCGCTGGCCCGGCTCAGATCGAAGCCACGGGCGTCGCGCAGCGGCGATTCCACCTCGTAGTCCCACCGCGTCCGCTTCGCCCGCTGAATTCCCGCGGCGGCCGCGTAGGCGAGCACCGCCTGCGTCGACGTCAGGATCGGATTCGCGGTCGGATCGGACGGCGAGGAGATGCCGTACTCGACCTCGGTCCCGATGATCCGTTGCATGCGCTCAGCCTAGGGGAAGCCCATCAGCGTCGGTCACGGCCCATGGTTGCGGGCCGGGCACCCCAGTTGGTCAACTAACCCGTGCCCTCCGAACCCGACGTCAGCCCCGACGCCGACGACGCCGCGTTGATGCAGTTCGTCGCCGCGCCAGGAGCCGACGGCACGACGGTGTTCGCGGTGACGATCATCTCCATGATCGTGCAGAGCGGATTGCTGATCTGGCGGACATTCCGTGCCTGACCCCGCGGATCGCGTGGCCGCCGAAACGTGGTTCCTGCAGCGCGGGCTGCCGTCGGTACTGACCCGCCGGGCGCGGTGGCGCCGACTGTGGCGCCGCTCGGCTGCGGTCTTGGCGGGTTACGCCACGGTGGCCGCGTGCATCACGGTCATCGACATCGCCGCCGGAGGCCAAGACATCGACATCGA
>JAOPWT010000428.1 GCA_025965555.1 Mycobacterium sp. | reverse complement strand
GGCAGAGGCGCTGGCAGAACTCGGCTTCGACGGTGCAGATGACCCGGCCGAGGACTGGGATGCGGCCGAGGTCAGGTACCGAGCGGGATCCGCCGTGATCAGAGCGGAGCCGGGCACCGAGCATCATCGGACGGCCATGGAGAAGCTGGAACGCGCCGCGGAACTCAAGGTGCCGGCGTCCCTGGCCGTCGACTCGGTGAGGTATTCGGTCGCGGACGCGGAGGCGCGGTCGCAGTGGGCCACGTGTGTGTCTGCGCCGCTGCTGGCCAGCGCCTTCGCCGTCGCATCGGACTGGGAGAACGCAGATCTCGTCAGCCAATTGGTCGAGTACCACAGTGCGCGGGGGACGTTCAGTGCGGAGCATGCGGACGCCGCGGCGATGGAATGGTCAAGTGTCTCCACCGCGGCCGCCCCGATCGCCGACGTCGACGAGCTCGCCATGGTAGCCGCGGGGCCGCCGATCACCGATGGCACCGGCCTCACGCGATTGGGCCCGCTGCCGCCCTTGCGGATGGATCCGACCACGGGGCCCGTCTTGGATCACTACCGCGAGTTGGCGCTGCAGCGGTACGGCCAGTGCGTCACCGCCGCCGAATCGGTATGGGAGACATGGCCCTGAACCCGCTCCCCGGATCGCCGGGCTCTCCCCCGCACGCGGGGGGACCCCCAGCGCCGGAGACCCCCGCCCTGGTGCTGCGGTTCGCGGATGTCGGGGTGGCGACCTACGCGAGTCTGCGGGTGGTCGGCGATCCATCCCGAACCATCACCTGGGTGATCCAGGCGACCCAGATTCGCGAGGGACTCGACGAACTTTCGGGCGCACTGCCCGAACCCAAGGCGGGGGAGTCCGTCGCCGATGCAGTGGCCCGAGCGCTGACGGTCGGGCCATTCGCCACCCCCGAGACCGAACTGGCACTCGCGCAGAGTCTCGGGGCGGCGCTGTTGTCGGAAGCGGCCTGGCGCCTGCTGATGGAACACATTTCCACGCCACGCGCGGTGCTCTTCATCTCACCGAGTGCCAGATTGGGGCGCGTGCCGTGGGGACTGCTTGCCATGCCCGCCGAAACGGACGCGGAGGCCTACCGACTGGTCGAGTTGGTGGACGTGCTGATGGCGATCCCGCCGAACATCGCCAACGCGCCCCGCCCTCGCACGGGATGGGCGGAGCGTCGCCACCGATTGCCGCTGCTGATCCTCGACCCGCGCGTACCAGGTCAACGCGCCGATTCGGCACTGGGCTCCGTCCTCGGCCGACCGTCCCCGGAAGCGCTTCTGGCGCGGCACTTCGCCGATGACGTAGCCCAGCGGCGGGTCCTGCCTGCCGTGTCCGCGACCACCGAACTGTTCCGCCGCACGGACGTCGACCGGGATTGGCTGGCCACGATGCTGGTCGAGGAGCCTCGACGCCTGCTCTACGTGGGTCACGCCAGCGCCGCCGAGGATCACTCGGGCCGCGCCGACCAGGCCGCCCTGCATCTGGCGGAGGACAGACCGCTCACGGCCGCTTCCATCATGTCCCGCCGGATGCCGATGCCGCCGCGGGTGGCGCTCATCGCATGCGCGTCGGGCGGTGACTACCGGTTCGACGAGGCGACGGGTCTGGTCGCGTCGATGGTCCTGTGCGGGGCGCAGTTGGTGACGGCCACGCTGTGGTCCCTGCCGACGACCGCGGGCTACCGGCAGTTCACCGGCGGCACCGCCGACCCCATGGCGGAACTCGTCGCCGCCGTGGACGACGCTCACGACGACGACGAGAGTGGCCGTGCGGTCAATCGGTGGCAGCGGGACCGCATGCGCCACTGGCGTTCCGGCGATTCGACTGCAAGCCCGCTGTACTGGGCAGCGCTGGTCACCTTCGCGGTGGACGGCGCACGCTGATCAGTCAACCGGGCGGCACACTGACGGCGACCTCGGATTCGTCGCCGCTGCGGTAGTAGGCGTCGACGACGCAGCCCGGCGCGACCTTGGCCAGTCCCGACTCGGGGATCAGCGCCCTCTCGTGTGCGGGAAACTGTCCGCCCGCCGATCTACGGACCATGAGGTCGAGTTCGACCTCCAGGTAGTCCTCGCGGGCAGTCCCCGTCGTTCTCATCGCGGTCACGACGCCGTCGGATTTGGTGCCATTCCTGATCAGCTCCACTTGCGCGGTGGTCAGCAGCCCCTTGCGGACGAGCATCTGATCGAAGGCGGTCCGCACCGCTGCCATGTCGTCGGCGAGCGAAAGTTGTTCGCGTTCGGACGGATTGAAGGTCACCAACAACAGAACGCCGGGCGCCAGCTCGCCGAGCGGCGCGTCATCCGCATGCTGGCGCAGCCGGCCAACGAAGTGCTGACCCGAGACGCTCTCCACGTCGACGGTGACGAGCCCGTCGACTGCCCGCACGGTCCCGATGCCAACCCCCGTGAGCCGTCGAACGTGGTGAAGCTCCGAGGGCGCGCAGGTGGCGCGGGACAGGGGCGCGCACAGGACGGCACCGAAGGCGGCGGAGATCAGGAACACGATGGCGGTGAGCAAGACGTCTGACATGCCATCAGGGTCCGGGTACACGCCCGCTACCGAACCCAACTTTCAGGTGCGGTGTTTTCCGAGGTACCGCCTATTCTGAGCGGATGACCACGGCCCCTCGCCTGGTGGCCGACGTTGCCACCCGTGAGGGTCTCGTGCTGCCGCGGCGCGCGGTGATCGACGAGGCGTGGCGTGCGATCGGACCGGGAGTCGAGGTGCTCAGTGGCACCGACGGCGCCCCACTACGGCGCACCATCAAGCGGATCCTCGACCCGCTGGTGTTGCGCCTCCGCTCCAACCCGCAGTATTCGGCTCCCGTCGTCACACGGGACACGGGTTCGTCCATGCGTAACCTCATTCTCGACAATGCGCCCGAATTACGGTTCGCCGCAGCCTGGTTCGCCGTTCTCAAGCTCGAGCGCCGAAGGCTCCGCATCACGGCGGGCAATGCCCAGGAACTCTACTTTCCGGTGTGCTTCGAGCTTGCGGTGACCAGGGGGGCACCCATTCCCGACGATCGCGAATCCGCCGAGTCGGTACTGCGTGGAGTGCACGACGACCGCGATCGCACGGGCATCGAGGTCCTCAACCGCTATGTGGACGGCGAGCAGGTGGTGGCGCAACTGTCGCGCCAGCTCGAGTGCAGCTGGCGCGACGTGCGGCCGGGAAGCACCATCGCAGGACCTTTTCTCGCCGGCCTCACCACGGTGCTTGGCGCGGCGCGCGGACACAACGCCGAGATGGCCCGACAACGGGTGTGGACGGCGCTCATCGCCGACGCGACGCCGTACAACTTCGGCGCGAAGGCTCGTGCCGATGTCGCCGAACTACCGTGGTCGATCGTGGACATCGGACTGAGTTCCGTTGCCCCGCAGCCGCCTCCACCCGTGCAGTCGGGGTCGGACGGGGACCTGCCGCTGAACCGCAGTGTCGTCGATCGGGTCAGGGCGACGTTGCGACGCGCACTGGACCGCGACGAACTGCCCGACATCCCGCTGCTGTGCGCGGAGGAGGTCGACCGGGCGTGCGCTCCCTGGGGATTGCTCGCCGAGGACAAGCAGGCGACCCTCATCGCCGGGATCGAGATCGCCGTCGACCTCGCGCCGCTGAGCGATGACACCCCCACCCGCTACGCGCTCGCAGGCGGCATTCAGGCGAGGCTGCGCAAGGAGGCCTACGTCCTGCACGCGCGTCGCTATCTGGTCGACGGCGGACCGATCCACCCCCGCCAGCGCCAGGTGATCGACGACCTGATGGACTTCGCGCGGCCGTATCTCAGGAGGCTGTGGGCCCGCCTGCACGGACGCGACGTGTGGCAGGACCCCTGCGACGACGTCGACGACCTGCGGACCCTGCTCGAGGGCGTCGCGCGTTCGGTCAGTCTCGACCACCGCCAACGGATCAAGGCGATGTTGGAACTGCGGGAGTACGAGGTGGCCCAGTGAAATTGGTGGCCGACTCCGGTGTCTTGATCGTCGGGCCCCCGGTGTCAGAGGTGCCCGCGCTAGCCGTGCTCGAAGTCAGCGGTGCGGTTCTGGAGTGGACCGTCGACGACCCGGCAGGAGCGGCGGCGACCCGCATGACGGTCACCGACGTCGTTGCGGCCGACTGGCTTTGGCGCGTCGTTGGCCCCGCGGGCCACGCCGCGATCGTGTCGGGAGCCAAAGTGACCGACGTCGACTTTCTGTCCGAGGCGCTGGAGCCGTTGCGGCGCCTTGCGATCGGGTACTGGCTGCGCCGCTGGTGGCCACAGAGCAGTCGGGATGGGATCGTGCGTCTCGACCATGCGGTGCTCGACGGGGAGTTGGCCCTCCTGGTGAGCGCTGCGCAGGAGTTCTTCACCGAGGACACCCTGGATTCCGACGTCGAGGGACTGCTTGCCCCGCACCAGATGGCGCTGCAGGCGCTCGGACGGGGCGGCGATCCTCGCGTCGTCGAGTTGGTGCGCGCCTGCACCGAGTTGGCTGACGAAGCTGGGGCCTGGTCAGCGGAATTGGCCGTGCCACTGAGTGTTTCGTCCGGAAGTCGGGACGACTACGCGCTGGCGGCCGGCGCAGAAGGCGACCGAGCGCGGGGCGCGATCGCCCGTGGCGGCGGGTCGGTCGACTGGGTGGCCGTGCCGCCGGGCATGTTCGACGCCGCGGATCACACGATCGACTGGTCGATCGTCGCCGCCGACTCCTCGGTGTTCGCCACGGTGCGCGTCGCGCTGACCGGTGAGTCACCCGCTGGTGGCATCGACGTCCGGCTGCGCTGCGGCGAGGTGAGCGGCACCGGCGTCCTCGATGCCAACGGGACGGCTGCGTTGACGCTGGCCGGCCCGGACGGCCGGCAGCTGACCGAGAACCGGGCGTGGGACCACGACTGGGCGGCGACCACCGTGACCGTCGGCCCTGACCGCCCCGACACCGACTTCAGCGAGGCGCAGGCGCTGCGGCAACGCATTCGCGAAGTCGCCAGAGCGCGTCTGGCGAACCCCGGCTCGGACGCCTTCCTCGCCGAGATCGTCGCCGCCGAGTCCGACTACTGAAGGTGCGACATCACCGGTGGCGGCCCTGGCAGTCCTTGCACGGGAATCCCCGGCGTGCCGATCTGGCCTGCCAACCAGGGCAGCGCCGCGGCAAATGCGCGGTCGGCGAACGGCCAGTCGTGCCTGCCCGGCTGGCTCACCACCGCGCACTTGATGCCGTTGACCGCGCCGAGGGCGCACAGTGAGTTGGCCGCTGCTGCCTGATCATCGATATGTGCTGCGGCATCCTGTCCACCGAGGCCGGTGCCGTTGGCGTTGACCGCGTTGAGGACCGTCGGCCCCGCCGACGAGCCGGATGCGTTGATGTCGAACCACCCCGAAAGCCCGGTGTACGGACCGTGCTTGGTGATCACGGTGGTGGGGTCGAAGGCTGTGTAGGCCGCGGCATTGCCGCCGAACAGCCGATCGATCGTCTGCTGCTTGGTGCCGGAGTTGGGCGCCAGGTCGCCTGCGATGTCCTCGAACGTGCCGAACATGTCCGGATGCATGGCGGCCAGGTCCACCGCGCACGTGCCACCCATCGACCAGCCGACGAGCCCCCATTTCGCGGGATTGGTGCTCACGCCGTAGTTGGCCTCCATGAACGGCACCACGTCCTTGGTGAGGTGGTCCGCCGAATTGCCGCGCGAGCCGTTGACGCACTCCGTGTCGTTGTTGAACGCACCGCCGGTGTCCACGAACACCAGCACGGGCGCGTTGCCGCCATTGGCTGCGGCGAAGCCGTCGACGGACTTGATCGCGTTGCCCGCGCGCAGCCAGTCGCCGGGGGTGTTGAACTCGCCGCCGATCATCATCAGCGTCGGCAGGTGCGGCGCCGGGTTCGTCGCAAACCAGGCGGGCGGGAGGTACACCAGCTCGCCGCGGTGCTTGAATCCAGACGCGGCGGAGCCGATGTTCACCGGAACCACGACGCCCCTGGCGGGAATCTGATGCTTGATCTGCATCGCCACCACGGTCGTCTGGTCGGTCTGGTCGGGCAGCGGCCCCTCGGTGATCTGGTTCCACGCGGTCTGGACGGTGGGGAAGTAGCCGACCCACAGATTCAATGCCAGCGCCGCGCACAGCAGGCACAGCGGCAACCCGACGGCGGACGCCGCACGACGCCACCAATGGGCGTCGCGCCAGCCGGTGACGAGGACCACCGTGGCAATTCCCGTCATCGCTAGCCAAACCCACAGCAGCTTCGGGGCTGGGTCGTCCGACATGCCCTGTGACGTGATGAACCAGTACGACGCGGCTGCCATGGCGATGCCGAGGACGGCCGCGACGGGCAACCAGACGATGCGCCAGCGCCGCGTGCGCCACCCGATAGCGGCCAATAGGACCACCGCGGTGACGGCTTGAATCGTCAACGGCAACCAGCCGTGCATCAACGAGAGGTGCTGTTGCCGAAAGTCTCCGGCGGCCGACCACATTGTCACGACGATATGGTGGATGCCGTTCCTGAAGGTCGACTGTGAGGTTCGGCGGCCAGAAGCGAAGCGACCGGGCAACCGGCCCGGCCTACCGAGGCTTGGCCAGCGGGAAGGGCAGCGTTTCCCGGATGCTGCGGCCGGTGATCAGCATGACCACGCGGTCCACGCCCATACCAAGGCCGCCGGTTGGCGGCATCGCGTACTCCATCGCCTGGAGGAAGTCCTCGTCGAGTTCCATCGCCTCGGGGTCGCCACCGGCCGCGAGCAGAGACTGTTCCTGGAGTCGGCGGCGTTGCTCGACCGGGTCCGTGAGCTCGCTGTAGGCAGTGCCCAGCTCCACGCCCCACGCCACCAGATCCCAGCGCTCGGCGACGCCGGGCAGGCTGCGGTGCGGCCGGGTCAGCGGTGACACCGACGTCGGGAAGTCCTTGTAGAAAGTCGGGTTCTCGGTGCGGTCCTCGACGAGGTGCTCGTACATCTCGAGGACGACGGCACCGGGATCCCAGTGGAGCTGGTACGGGATCTTCGCGGCGTCGGCCAAGCGCCGCAGGGTGGCCAGGTCGGTGTCGGTGTCGACGTGTTCCCCCAGTGCCTCCGATACCGCCCCGTGCACGGTCTTGACGGCCCACTCGCCGGAGATGTCGACCGGTTCGAGCGTCCCGTCCTCGCGCGGCCGCATGACGACGTGCGACCCGTTGGCGGCCAGCGCCGCGTTCTGGATCAGCTCGCGGCAGCCGTCGATCCACACGTTGTAGTCGGCGTGTGCCTGGTAGGCCTCCAGCAGGGTGAATTCCGGGTTGTGGCTGAAGTCGACGCCCTCGTTGCGGAACGCGCGGCCCAGTTCGAACACCCGCTCGACGCCACCGACGCAGAGCCGCTTGAGATAGAGCTCCGGCGCGATCCGCAGGTACAGCGGGAGGTCGTAGGCATTGATGTGGGTGACGAAGGGACGGGCGTTCGCGCCACCGTGGATCTGCTGCAGGATCGGCGTCTCGACCTCGAGGAAGTCCTTGGCGTACAACGTCTCCCTGATGGCCTGCAGGACGTGGCTGCGAGCCCGGATCAGGTCGCGGGATTCGGTGTTGATGGCCAGGTCGACGTAGCGGGTGCGGAGCCGCGCCTCCTGGTCGGTCAGGCCCTTCCACTTGTCGGGCAGCGGCCGAAGGCACTTGCCGATCAGCCGCCAACCGTCCACCAGCAGCGACGGGGTGCCGGACTTGCTGGCGCCCATGCTGCCCGTCACCTCGACGAGGTCGCCGAGATCGATGGCCTTGGTGAAGTCGGCGGTGCTGCCCTCGTTCAGCCGGGAATTGTCGAACAGCAGTTGGACTTCGGCGGACCAGTCGCGAAGATCGGCGAAGAGCACCGAACCGTAGTCCCGAAGGCGAAGCACGCGGCCGGACACGGTGACGGTGTCACTCGAAGTCTCGAGCGCCTGGGCGACGGTGTGGCTCGGAGCCTTGCCGACGGGGTAGGCGTCGATCCCTCTGTCCTGCAATGCCTCGAGCTTGGCCATCCGGACTCTGACCTGTTCGGGCAGCCGATGGACGACCTCGTCCGCCGGGCCTTCGAGCTCGAGCCCGCTGAGATCGGGAGCACTGCCGTCGTGCTGCAGTCTGCCGGACTTCACCAGCGTTTCGGGTGCCGAAATGTGTTGTCCGGTATGTTGTTTGGCGCGCCTGCTGAACGGCAGCACCAGGAAGCCCTCGGCAATGACCGAGGCGATGCCGACGCGCGGGATGAGGCGGGCGTCCTCATAGCAGGCGAAGCGCGGCACCCATTCGGGCATGTACTTCATGTTCGATCGGTACAGCGTCTCCAACTGCCACCATCGCGAGAAGAACACCAGCAGTGCGCGCCACAGCCGGGCGACCGGA
>JAOPWT010000359.1 GCA_025965555.1 Mycobacterium sp. | reverse complement strand
GCATCTGACCAGGAGAATCGCCGACGTGGTCGGTACGCGATGAGAGCTGTCACAGGTACAGTCGGCCCATGACCGAACCGACTCGTGGGGCCCGCGCTCGCCGCGGAAACCGCAGGCCGGGCTCGTTGCTGCTAACCGCTTTGCTGGTGCTCGCCATCGTGGCGAGTTCGGCGCTGGTGTTCACCAACAAGGTCGAACTCCTCAAGCTTGCCGTCATCGTCGCGCTGTGGGCAGCGGTGGTCGCTGCGTTCGTGTCCTTCATCTACCGGCGCCAGTCCGACATCGACCAGGCCAAGACCCGCGACCTCAAGTTGGTGTACGACCTGCAACTGGATCGCGAGATCTCCGCGCGGCGCGAATACGAGCTGTCCATCGAATCGCAACTGCGCCGTGAACTCGCCTCCGAGTTGCGGGCGCAGGCGTCAGACGAGGTGGCCAGCCTTCGCGCGGAACTGGCCGCACTGCGGGCCAACCTCGAGATCATCTTCGACACCGATCTGCAGAGCCGACCGGCCATCGAGACCGAGCGCACCACCGTGCACCGGTTCGGTGACTGGGACGCCATGCCCCAGGGCGCTTCGGCGCCGGACGGCGAGCGCAGCTCGACCCCTGGCCGGGTGATCAGCAGCCGCATCGACACCGAGGCACAGGACGACACCGACCCCAACACCGAGGAAAGCCCGATCATCGACGTCCCCGCGGAACCGCAACCGCCAGAGGACGAGTGGACTCCGCAGATGGCGGGCGGGGCCCACCGCCGACCGTCCGAGCCGGAACCCGCTGACAACGGATGGCGACCGCCGCCGCAGGAGGAGCCTCGGCAGGAAGGCAGGCGCCGCGCCCCGGAGCCAGCCCCCATGCCAGAACCCGACCTGCCCGCCGACGTCCGGCTGCCGTGGGCGCCCGTGGCCACCCCGCCTCAGGCGCCCTTGCCGCCGCCCCCGCCCCCGCGCCGGGAGCCGGAGCGCGTCGTGCGGCACGCGCCGACCGGATCGGAATGGCGGCCCGTGCCCGCCGAGGGTCAGTTCATTCCCGCAGGTGCGCCTGGCAGCAACTGGGCCTCCCCGCCAGCGGAGAATGGCACGTCGACACCTGCCGCGAGTCAGAGCGAGCAGGCGTTCGTCCCTCCGCCGCCACCACCACCGGTGCCACCGCCGCCGGTGGTCCAGGGCGTCGTGCCGCCGACACCGGCGATGACTCCGCCGCCCACCGAATCGCCGAGGCAGGGGCGGCACTATCCCGCCGAGGCGGAAGCAGCCGAGTCGGCGAGGCGGGCCCGCCACTCCGCTCCCGCCGACGCGGACCCCGGCCGCCGTACCCCGCCGACGCTGGCGACTCCGGCGCCGCCGCCACCCGAAGCCCCTGAGACACTTGCCGCCCGCCACCGCGGGGACGAAGAAGGCGAGGAAGCCAGGGAAGGCGAGGAACCCGCTGGCCAGCACATCGGCGGCCAACCAGTCTCCGAGCTGATGGCGCGTTTGCAGGTCGGTTCCACCGGAGGCGGCCGCCGCCGACGCCGTGAGGAGTGAGCTAGTGTCAACCCGACCGTCCGGTACCCGCGAGCCGGGACCGGAACGCCTGAAACCATGAACATGCGAGGTCGTCTGCGATGGTGCAGCCCGACGGACTGCGGCCGGCCCGGCTGACGGTCGGCATCATCTCCGCCGGGCGGGTGGGAACCGCGCTCGGCGTGGCACTGGAACGGGCCGAGCACGTCGTCGTGTCGTGCAGCGCGATTTCTCGAGAGTCGCGCCAACGGGCCGAGCGGCGGCTGCCCGACACCCAGGTGCTGCCCGTTCAGGACGTGGCCGCCCACGTCGAACTCCTGATCGTGGCCGTCCCCGATGCCGAGCTCGCCGGCCTGGTCTCGGGGCTGGCCGCCACCGGATCGGTGCGGCCGGGCACCATCGTCGTGCACACCTCAGGAGCCAACGGCATCGGCGTGCTGGCCCCACTGACCGAGCTCGGCTGCATCCCGCTGGCGATTCACCCGGCGATGACGTTCACCGGGTCCGACGAGGACATCGCCAGGCTCTCCGGTGCGTGTTTCGGCATCACCGCGGCCGATGACGTCGGTTACGCGGTGGCGCAGTCGCTGGTGCTGGAGATCGGCGGTGAACCGTTCGGAGTGCGCGAAGACGCCCGCCCGCTCTATCACGCCGCTCTCTCCCACGGCGGCAACCACGTCATCACCGTGCTGCTCGATGCGGTCGAGGCGCTGCGCGCCGCCCTTCGAGGGCAGGAACTGCTCGGCCAGGAAGTGGTGGGCGACGCTCCTGGCGGCATTGCCGAGCGGGTGCTCGGACCGCTGGCGCGCGCGTCGCTGGAGAATGCCTTGCAACGTGGCCAGTCCGCACTCACCGGTCCCGTGGCCCGGGGTGACGCCGCCGCCGTGACCGCTCACCTCCGAGCGCTCGAAGACGTGGATCCCGAACTTGCGCAGGCATATCGGGCCAATTCGTTGCGCACGGCGCAGCGGGCCCATGCTGCAGCCGAGGTGTTCGCCGCGCTTGCGGTCCCGCCGAATGAAGGGGGTCGTGTGTGACCGTCCGGAAACCGCCCGCGTTCACCCCGGGTGAGCTCAACGTCTACAACAAGATCCGGGACGCCTCCGACGTCACCCGTGCGCTTCGGACCACCGGGCGACGCGTCGTGTTGGTGCCGACGATGGGTGCGCTGCACGACGGCCACCTCGCTCTGGTGCGCACGGCCAGGCGCGTGCCCGGTGCCGTCGTCGTCGTGTCGATCTTCGTCAACCCCCTGCAGTTCGGTGCGGGCGAGGACCTCGAGGCCTATCCCAGGACTCTCGACGACGACCTGGCGGCCCTGCGCGGCGAGGGCGTCGAGATCGTCTTCGCACCCACCGCCGCGGAGATGTACCCCCACGGTCAGCGGACGACGGTGCGGCCGGGCCCGCTGGGCGCCGAGCTCGAAGGCGATTCCCGGCCAACGCATTTCGCGGGCATGCTCACCGTGGTGCTGAAGCTGTTGCAGATCGTCCGGCCCGATCGCGCGTACTTCGGCGAGAAGGACTATCAGCAACTGGTTCTGGTCCGGCAGATGTCCGATGACCTCGACCTCGACGTCCAGATCGTGGGCGTGCCGATCGTGCGCGAAGCCGACGGGCTTGCGATGTCCTCGCGCAACCGCTACCTCGACGAGGTGGACCGCGAGCAGGCGGGCGCACTTTCGGCCGCTCTTCTGGCCGGGATGTACGCCGCCTCCCGCGGTGTGTCAGAGGCTTTGGACGCCGCCCGCGCCGTGCTCGACGAGGTGCCGGCCATCGAGGTCGACTACCTGGAGGTTCGTGACCCGTGGTTGGGTCCGGCCCCGGCCGAGGGGCCCGCGCGTCTGCTGGTGGCCGCCCGACTCGGGCGAACCCGATTGCTGGACAACATCGCCATCGACGTGGGCGCGGCAGCGGGTATCGACGGGCATTCCCGCGTCGAATCGGGCCAGAGCCACGAATTGCCATGGAGGAACTGACGCCGTGCTGCTCGCGATCGACGTCCGCAACACCCACACCGTCGTCGGACTGATCTCCGGGTCCGGTGACCACGCAAAGGTGGTGCAGCACTGGCGGATACGGACCGAGGCCGAAGTCACCGCCGACGAACTCGCCCTGACCATCGACGGCCTGATCGGTGACGACGCCGAGCGGCTGACCGGGGCAACCGGTTTGTCGACCGTGCCGTCGGTGCTCCACGAGATCCGGGTCATGCTCGAGCAGTACTGGTCCTCGGTGCCTCACGTGCTGATCGAGCCGGGGGTGCGCACGGGCATTCCGTTGCTCGTCGACAACCCGAAGGAAGTCGGCGCCGATCGCATCGTCAACTGCCTGGCCGCGTATCAGAAGTACGCCAGCGCGGCCATCGTCGTCGACTTCGGGTCGTCCATCTGCGTCGACGTCGTGTCGGCCAAGGGCGAGTTCCTCGGTGGGGCGATCGCGCCAGGCATTCAGGTGTCCTCCGATGCGGCGGCCGCCCGCTCGGCAGCGCTGCGTCGGGTGGAGTTGACGCGCCCGCGCTCGGTGGTCGGCAAGAACACCGTGGAGTGCATGCAGGCAGGCGCGGTGTTCGGCTTCGCAGGCCTGGTCGACGGGCTGGTCAGCCGGGTCCGCCAGGACGTCGACGGCTTCGGGGGTGACGACGTTGCGGTGGTCGCCACCGGTCACACCGCGCCGCTGTTGCTGCCGGATCTGCACACCGTGGCGCACTACGACAAACATCTGACGCTGGAAGGTTTGCGCCTGGTGTTCGAGCGCAACCAGAACGACCACCGCGGCAAGCTCAGGCAAGCCCGCTAGAGCCTCCCGCCTCTGCGGCGCCTCAGCGCGCGTCACTTCTCCCTGTTGACGTGCAGCGCGCGCGGGAGAATCATGTGTTGCGTATTGCACTGCTCGTTGCGCAAGATGCAACAGTCGGAGGATCACTTGGCAGCCCCCAAGGTCGTCGTCATCGGTGCGGGAATAGTCGGTAGCTCACTGGCCGACGAACTCACCGCGCGCGGTTGGACCGACGTCACCGTGCTGGACCGCGGACCGCTGTTCGCGACGGGAGGGTCGACGTCGCATGCCCCTGGTCTGGTGTTTCAGACCAATCCGTCGAAGACCATGTCGGAGTTCGCGAAGTACACCATCGAGAAGTTCAGCGGGCTAGGTCATCCCGATGGCTGGGCCTTCAACCCGACCGGCGGTCTCGAGGTCGCCTCGACTCCGCAGCGTTGGGCGGACCTGCACCGCAAGGCCGGCTGGGCCCAGTCGTGGGGGATCGGAGGCGAACTGCTGACCGCGGGACAGTGTGCAGAGATGCATCCGCTGTTGGATGCCGATCGCATTCTCGGCGGATTCCACACCCCAACCGATGGTCTGGTGAAGGCGCTGCGGGCCGTCGAGGCGCAGGCGCAGATGGCCATCGCGCGCGGCGCAACGTTTCGACCACACACCGAAGTTCTCGGCATCGTCGACGACGGCAGGAAGGTGACGGGCGTTCGGACCGCCGACGGTGTCATCGCCGCCGACGTCGTGGTGTGCGCGGCGGGGTTCTGGGGTGCGCGGCTGGCCAAACAGGTCGGGCTCGTCGTTCCACTGGTGCCAATGGCACATCAGTACGCGACGACTGGTCGCATCGAACCGCTGGTCGGCCGCAACACCGAGGCGGTCGAGGCCGGCCTCCCCATTCTGCGGCATCAGGATCAGGACCTGTACTTCCGCGAGCACGTCGACCGCATCGGCATCGGCTACTACGGACACCAGCCGATGCCCGTCGACATGTCCACGCTGACCGTCGACACCGCAGGCGAGCAGATGCCGTCGATGCTTCCCTTCACCGAGGAGGACTTCGCCCCTGCCTGGCGCGAGTCGCTGAAACTTCTTCCCGTCCTGAATGACTCGAAGATCGAGCAGGGCTTCAACGGAATCTTCTCATTCACGCCCGACGGCTTCTCGATCATGGGCGAGCACCGCGACCTGGCCGGCTTCTGGGTCGCCGAGGCGGTCTGGGTCACGCACTCGGCAGGCGTCGCCAAGGCCACCGCGGAATGGATCATCGACGGCACCCCGTCCATCGACGTCCACGAATGCGACCTATACCGGTTCGAGGACGTCGCCCGCACCGACGAGTTCATCATGACGACCAGTTCGCAGGCGTTCGTCGAGGTGTACGACATCATCCATCCGTACCAGTACCGCGAGGCGTTGCGCGGTCTTCGCACCAGCCCGTTCTATGCGCGACAGCAGGAACTCGGCGCGTACTTCTACGAGGGTGGCGGCTGGGAGCGACCGGCCTGGTATGAGTCGAATTCCGCACTGGCACAACGGCTTCACGACGAGAGCGTGGCCTTCCCCGAGCGCGACGAATGGTCAGCGCAGTTCTGGTCGCCGATCTCGATCGCCGAGGCGTACTGGACCCGCCAGCACGTCGCGATGTACGACATGACGCCGCTCACCCGGTACGAGGTGGCAGGTCGTGGGGCGGTGGCGTTCCTGCAACGGCTGAGCACCAACAACGTCGACAAGAGCGTCGGCTCGGTGACCTACACGATGCTGCTCGACGAAACCGGCGGCATCCGAAGCGATCTCACGGTCGCCAGGCTCGGTGCTGACCGCTTCCAGGTCGGCGCCAACGGGCCGATGGACTTCGACTGGCTCACTCGCCACTTGCCTGACGACGGAAGTGTGAGCGTCCGCGACATCACCGGGGCGACGTGTTGCGTCGGTGTCTGGGGCCCTGCGGCGCGCGAGCTCGTTCAGCCACTGTGCCACGACGACCTGTCGCACGAGGCGTTCAAGTACTTCCGGGCGCTGCAAACCCATCTCGGTGCCATCCCGGTGACCATGATGCGGGTGTCCTACGTCGGTGAGCTCGGCTGGGAGATCTACGCCGACGCGGCGTACGGCGCGGCGCTGTGGGACCTGCTGTGGTCCGCCGGTCAGGACCACGGCGTGATCGCCGCGGGCCGGATCGCGTTCAACAGCCTGAGGATCGAGAAGGCCTACCGGGCCTGGGGGACCGACATGACGGCCGAACACCTGCCCGCTGCGGCAGGCGTGGACTTCGCGGTTCGGATGGCCAAGGACGACTTCGTCGGCAAGGCCGCCCTGGAACGGGCAGCGTCACCGCAGAAGATCCTGCGCAGCATCGTCTTTCACGATCCGACTGCCGTGGTGCTCGGGAAGGAGCCGGTGTTCCTCAGTGGCGGAGGGCAGGAGCGGAGCGACCGGGGAGTTGGTGGCGGAGGGCAGGAGCGGAGCGACCGGGGAATTGGTGCCGCCGCCGACTGCGTCGGATACGTCACCAGTGCCGCCTACTCGGCCACCATCGGGCGCTGCATCGCCTACGCCTGGCTGCCTGCGGCCACGGTGCCCGGCGACGTGGTCGCCGTGGACTACCGAGGTAGCCGCTACGGCGCCACGGTCCACGCGGAACCCGTGGTGGACCCCGAGATGTCGAGGATCAGGCGATGACCTCGACAGACCAGTCGCCGGCACTGCTGGCCACCCTCGCAGGCGACTTCTACACCAGCGGTCCGGTATTCACCGCGGAGCAGGACCAGATCTTCGAGAAGATGTGGTTCTGCGCGGCCCGCTCCGGCGACCTGGCCGATCCGGGCCAGTTCAAGACGGTGCAGGTCGGTCGCGAGAGCGTGCTGGTGGTGCGCGGCCGCGACGGGGCATTGCGGGCGTTCCTCAATGTCTGTCGTCACCGTGGAGCCACGATCTGCACCGAGCCGTCCGGCGCCGTGAAGCGAAACCTCCAGTGTCCCTATCACGCGTGGACCTACGCGCTGGACGGCAAACTGGTCGCCGCGCCGAACCTGGGGTCGCTGAAGGATGAGTCGGGAGCGGGCATCGACCGCTACAAGTACGGCCTGGTGCCGGTAGCGCTGACCGAGTGGCTTGGTTACGCCTGGGTTTGTCTTGCGGACGAGCCGCCGTCGTTCGCCGACGAGGTCATCGCTGAAGTCACCCATCGACTCGGTGATCCCGCCGCCATCGACCACTACGCCATCGAGAATCTCAGCGTCGGGCACCGGGTGGTCTACGACGTGGCCGCGAACTGGAAGCTCATCGTGGAGAACTTCATGGAGTGCTACCACTGCGCCACCATCCACCCCGAGCTCACCGAGGTGCTTCCGGAGTTCGCCAAGGGCCTCGCCGCGCAGTACTACGTCGGCCACGGCGCGGAATTCGGTTCGGACATATCGGGTTTCACCGTCGACGGCAGTGCAGGTTTCGACACGCTCCCTGGCGTCACCGAGGACCAGGACCGCCGCTACTACGCCATCACGGTCAAGCCCACGGTGTTCGTCAACCTGGTGCCCGATCACATCATCTTCCACCGGATGTACCCGATGGCCCCGGACCGCACCGTCGTCGAATGCGACTGGCTGTACACCCCGGAAGTGGTGGAGCAGGGCCGTGACGTGTCCCGTTCGGTTGAGCTGTTCCACCGGGTCAACGAGCAGGACTTCGAGGCCTGTGAGCGGACCCAGCCCGCGATGTCGTCGCGTGCCTATCGCAACGGCGGTGTACTCGTTCCTTCTGAACACCACATCGCGGGGTTCCACGAGTGGGTAGTGTCCCGAGTCGGCGCCCAAAGCCGCCCCGGCGGCGACATCGGCGTGAAGTCTTGACCCGGCGGCTCCGGCGAGGGTGAGGTGACAGGTGAACGGTGAACCCGACCTCTACGTCGGTGCGCAGTGGCGGCACGCGTCCGACGGGGGGACGCGCGACATCGTCAACCCTGCCGACGGAAGCGTGGCCGCGGTCGTCGACGAGGCGACCGACGCCGACGCGCGTGACGCCGTCCTGGCCGCCAGGCTGGCGTTCGACGACGGGACGTGGCCGGCGACACCTGCGTCCGAGCGGGCCGCCCTCCTCGATCGGATCGCCGACCTGCTGCAGCGCGACAAGGAGTCCTTGGCGGTGCTGGAGACGCGCGACACCGGAAAGACCCTGGTGGAGAGCAGGATCGACATCGACGACGTGACGTCGGTGTTTCGTTACTACGCAAAGCTGGTCGGAATCGAGGCCGACCGGGTGATCGACGTCGGTGACCCGACCGTGATCAGCCGGGTGGTTCGCGAGCCCATCGGCGTCTGTGTGCTCATCGCGCCGTGGAACTACCCGCTGTTGCAGATGTCGTGGAAGATCGCGCCTGCACTCGGGGCCGGCTGCACCATGGTGGCCAAGCCCAGTGAGGTCACGCCGCTATCCACGATCGCCTTCGTGCATCTGCTCGAAGAGGCGGGTGTGCCCGGTGGCGTGGTCAACCTCGTCCAGGGCAGTGGCGCCGTCCTCGGCTCGGCCCTGACCGACAACCCGTGCGTCGACTTCATCTCGTTCACCGGCGGACTGGCCACCGGGCGGACCATCGCGAAGGTCGCCGCCGAGCACGTCACGAAGGTGGCGGTGGAACTCGGCGGCAAGAACCCGCACATCGTCTTCGCGGACATCGGCGTGGGTGAGCACTGGAACAGCGCAGTCGACCAGGTGCTGACCGGGGTCTTCCTGCACTCCGGCCAGGTGTGCTCGGCAGGCACCCGGCTGATCGTCGAGGAGTCGATCGCCGACGACTTCGTCGCGGAACTGGTCACCAGAGCCGAGAAGATCCGGATGGGTGACGGCATGGACCCGACAAGCGAAACCGGCCCGCTGGTATCCGAGCAGCATCGCGCCAAGGTGGAAGGCCATGTGGCATCGGCGATTTCGGAGGGTGCGAAGTTGCTGACCGGTGGATCACGGCCCACCGATCCGGCGCTGGCAAACGGCAGTTTCTATCTGCCCACGATCTTCGACGGTTGCGATCGGTCGATGGGAATCGTCAGGGACGAGACCTTCGGGCCGATCCTCACGGTGGAGCGATTCACCACCGAAGCCGAGGCGATCAGTCTCGGGAACGACACGGAATACGGTCTCGCGGCGGGCGTACGTACGTCCGATCCAGCGCGGGGCGAACGTGTAGTGCGCGCATTGAGGCACGGCACGGTGTGGCTGAACGACTTCGGCTACTACACCGCGGCAGCGGAGTGGGGCGGATTCGGGAAGTCTGGTAACGGTCGCGAGCTCGGGCCCACAGGACTCGCGGAATACCAAGAGATCAAACACATCTGGCACAACACCGCGCCGAAACCCGCAGGCTGGTTCAAAGGTGAATGACCTGCTGCGGCACGTACCTCAGAGAGGATGGGTACATGTCTGTTGAAACTGGCACACCGGGAGCCGATAGCGGCGGCCTGGACGACTTCGGATACAAGGAATCCCTCGATCGCAGCATCGGCAAGTTCGCCAGCTTCGCCGCGGGGGTCAGCTACATCTCGATCCTAACCGGCACCTTCCAGCTGTTCTACTTCGGCTTCGGCACCGCGGGTCCCGCCTACCTGTGGTCGTGGCCCCTCGTGTTCGTCGGGCAGATGGCCGTCGCGCTGTGCTTCATGGAGCTCGCCGCCAAGTACCCCGTCGCCGGATCGGTCTACAACTGGTCCAAGAAGCTGGGCAGCCGGATCGTCGGGTGGTCTTCGGGCTGGCTGATGCTGACCGCGTCGATCGTCACGATCTCTGCGGTGGTGCTGGCCTATCAGCTCAACCTGCCGCGGATCTGGAGCGGGTTCCAGATCATCGGCGACGGCACCGGCGAATACGACTTCGCCGCCAACGCCGTCGTGCTCGGCACGTGCCTCATCGTGTTCACCACCGTCATCAACGCGCTCGGCGTGCGACTGATGGCGATGATCAACAGCGCCGGTGTCTTCATCGAACTCATCGCCGCCGTCCTGATCGCAATCATCTTGGCGGCCAGCACTACTCGCGGCCCATCGGTCTTCTTCTCCACCAACGGCTACGGCGCGGGTGAGAGTGGCGGCTGGCTCGGCGCCTTTCTGATCGCGTCGCTGGCCTCGGGCTACGTGATGTACGGCTTCGACACCGCCAGCTCGCTCGGTGAGGAGACCGTCGAGCCCCGTCGCACCGCGCCGAAGGCCATTCTGCGCGCCATCCTTGCCTCGTTCGTCATCGGCGGCGCCATCCTGGTGTTCGCCGTGATGTCGGCCCCCGACCTCAACGATCCCAAGATCGGCGAGAGCACCGGCGGCCTGCAGTACATCGTCGAGCAGGTCATGTGGGGACCGCTGGGCAAGGTCTTCCTGGTCTGCATCGTCGTCGCCGTCACCGTCTGCACGCTCGCAGTGCACACCGCCGCCATCCGGCTCACCTTCGCGATGGCGCGCGACAACGCGCTTCCGTTCGGCGACAAGCTCGCTCGGGTCAACCCGAAGACGCAGACACCCATCATCCCCGCGATCGTCATCGGCGTGATCGCGATCATCATCCTGGTGATCAACATCGGCCAGCCCAAGATCTTCACGGTGCTGACGTCGATCGCCATCATCATGATCTACCTGGCGTACCTGATGGTTACCGGCCCGATGCTCAAGAAGCGTTTCCAAGGTCAGTGGCCGCCCGCCGATCTCAAGGCCGACGGTTACTTCACCATGGGCAAATGGGGCATGCTGGTCAACGTCGTCGCGGTGGTCTGGGGTGTCGGGATGGCGATCAACCTGGCCTGGCCGCGGGTAGCGGTGTATGGCGACCCCTGGTACAACACCTGGGGCGCATTCGTCTACATCGGGGTGATCCTCGGCTTCGGCCTGCTCTGGTACGGCATCAAGGGGCGGCACCACATCGGCACCCTGGAATCGCACGCGGCAGTCGCGAAAACCGATGTCTGACAGCCAATTCGACTATGTCATCGCCGGCGGCGGGACGGCAGGCTGCGTGCTGGCCGCCCGCCTGTCGGAGGATCCCGACGTGACGGTGTGCCTGGTCGAGGCCGGGCCGTCGGACGTCGGCGACACCAACATCCTTCCGCTGTCCGAATGGATGCATCTGCTGGACTCCGGCTACGACTGGGACTACCCGGTCGAACCGCAGGAGAAGGGCAACAGCTTCATGCGGCACGCCCGCGCGAAGGTGCTCGGTGGCTGTTCGTCGCACAATTCGTGCATCGCGTTCTGGCCGCCCGCCGAGTGCCTCGACGAGTGGGTCAAGATGGGCGCCACCGGATGGAGCGCAGCCGAAATCCTGCCGCTGGTCCAGCGTTTGGAGACCAACGACGCACCGGGAGATCACGGGCACGACGGTCCGGTGCGCCTCCAGGACGTGCCACCGAACGATCCGTGTGGCATCGCGGTATTGGAGGCGGCTGCGCTGGCCGGGCTGCCCACGGTGGCGTTCAACCGTGGTGAGACGGTGCACAACGGTGCCGGGTGGTTCCAGATCAACGTCGGCGAGGACGGCACTCGCATGTCGACGTCACATGCGTATCTTCATCCAATCCTGGACTCGCGCAAGAACCTCGAGGTGCGCACCAACTGCTGGGTCTCGGAGATCCTCTTCGACGACGCGAACGGTGCCACCGGTGTCCGCTATCAGCGGCCGGATCTCACGGGGTACGACACGGTGTCGGCGCGTCGTGAGGTCATCGTCACCGCCGGGTCGATCGACACCCCGAAACTGTTGATGCTCTCGGGAATCGGGCCTGCCGATCACCTCAGGGAGATCGGGATACCGGTCCGCGTCGATTCGCCTGGAGTCGGGTCGAACCTCGACGACCACGTCGAGGGTCTGGTGTTCTGGGAGGCGTCGCGGCCGATGGTCACCACCTCCACCCAGTGGTGGGAGATCGGTCTGTTCACCACGGTGGACGACGGCAGCGCCCAACCTGATCTGATGATGCACTACGGCAGCGTGCCGTTCGACATGAACACGCTGCGGCGCGGCTACCCGACGACCGACAACGGATTCTGCCTGACGCCCAACGTGACTCAGGGCCGATCGCGCGGGACGGTCCGGTTGCGCAGCCTGGACTACCGGGACCGTCCGAGGGTCGATCCCCGTTACTTCACCGATCCCGAGGGCTACGACGAGCGGATCATGCTCACCGGTCTTCGCCTGGCCCGCAAGATCGCCGAGCAGGCGCCACTGAAGGACTGGATCGCCAGGGAGCTGGCACCGGGACCAGAGGCGACCACCGACGACGAGCTGCTC
>JAOPWT010000349.1 GCA_025965555.1 Mycobacterium sp. | reverse complement strand
TGCACGCCGCCTTGTCGATCACCGCCGTCGTCGCCTCTGCGCGTGATGCCCGGCGGTGGCGAGACAGCGCCCTCGCGACTCTCGAGAAGGCCTGTGCCCTAAATGATTCCAGCAGTATTGTCTACGCGCGCGCACGCCGCGACGAGATCGCGGCGATCCTGGACGGGCTAGGCGCTCTCGCAGGCACCCCGGTCATCGAGGGGCACGGCGACCTACACGTCGGCCAGGTGCTCCGCAGTCGGGGCCGGTTCGTCGTGACCGACTTCGACGGCAATCCCGTGCTCTCCGCGCCGCAGCGGATGTTGCCGATCCCGGCGGTGCTCGACGTCGCAGGCATGAGCCAGTCGCTGGTCCATGCCGGCATCGTCGCCGCCAAGCACGCCTCGTTCGATCTGGCCGCACTGGCCGAAGTGCAGGGGGCGGGCCGGAGTGCCTTCCTCGACGCCTACACCCGCACGCTCGCCGCACTCGGTCACTCGGATCTCTACGACCCGGCCCCGCTGATGGCGTTCCGCATGCAGCAGGTTCTCCGCGAGATCATCTATGCCGCAAGGTACCTGCCCCGGTGGATGTACGTGCCGGACGCAGCCCTGCCCGCTCTCCTGAACGAAGGGACCGAATCGTGAAGCCAGACGGTTTCGCCGCCGACCTGTACCGCAAGCCCGAGGTGCTTGGCCGGCTCGCCGCGACGCTGGCCGCAGGAAACCCGTGGGCCGACGCCGTACCGAGAGACGTCGAGCGGGTGGTGCTCGTCGGCATGGGCTCCTCGGCATACGCAGGCGGCGTCGCCGCGGCCCGGATGCGTGCGCGTGGCCTGGTCGTGTCCTCGGAGTTGGCGTCGTCACAACTGCTGCCCGGTTGGGGCGGTGGAACTGTCGTCGTGGCGGCCTCTGCCAGCGGCGGATCGGTCGAAACCCTGGATGCCCTCGGCAGGCTCCCGGACGCGGTGCACACGATCGCGTTGACCAACACACCGGGCTCGGCCATCACCGAACGCTGCCACACCGTGGTCGATCTGGCCGCCGAGCCAGAGGTCGGCGGTGTCGCATGCCGCAGCTATCAGCACACTCTGGCCCTGCTGCTGGCGCTCGAATGCCACCTGCTCGGTAGGGACACGATCGCCCTGGTGACGTCGATCGCGGCGGCGGCAGAAGCCTCTGCTCACCTCATCGCCACCGAGTCTGATTGGCGGCCAACAGTTTTCCGAACTCATACTGGGACCTGCGGGCACCCACTTCGCCGCACCCGCGCACCGGTTCTGCTCGGCTCAGCAGTCCGCACTCATGCTCCGCGAGGGCCCACGCCTACCTGCTGTCGGATGCGAAACCGGGGACTGGAGCCACGTCGACGTCTACCTGACCAAGACCACCGACTACCGGCTGCTGGTCTTCGCAGGATCACCGTGGGAGTCTCAGCTGGCCGAGTGGACCACCGAGCGCGCCAGCACCGTCGTGGGCGTCGGTGGCGACGTCCCCGGCACCCGCTACCAGCTCCGGTACCCCGGCGATGCCGACGACGACGTGCGGCTACTCACCGAGGTGCTGGTGCCCGAGTTGATCGCCGCAGCGGCATGGCGGGCGGCGCAGGCGGCCAGATGATGCGCCACCGTACCGAGGGCTTCAAGTTGTACCATCGCGCGATGTGGGAGTCGCCTTCGCGCGAACGAGGCGAGCGAGGTTCGGCCTCCAGACGTCAAGTCCTCAAACATCTTCTGACCGTGCCCGCCGTTGCGGGCCTCGGCACGTTGCCCATCGCGTCGGGCGAACCGCGCGCGTCGGCGGCGAACCCCCAGCTGATCGACTTCGCCGAGCATCTGGTCCCGGCGGATCGCATCAGCGCGGCGGGCTACGTCGGGGCGGTCGTCTACGTGTCCCAGTCACGCCCTGGCGCGAACTTCGACTTCAAGCCGGTCACGCGCGAGTACACGGACTCGCTGCGCGCGGCCGGGTTGCACGTCGTCAGCAACTACCAGTACGGCAAACCCGGCTGGCCCACGCCATCGGACTACACCCGAGGATTCGACGGCGGCGTGGCGGACGCGCAGACGGCGCTGAGCCTGCACGCGGCGGCCGGCGGGCCAGAGTCGGCGCCGATCTTCTTCAGTGTCGACGAGGACATCGACCTCGATACCTGGAAAGACGTTGCGGTCCAATGGTTTCGAGGGATCAACTCGGTGGTGGGCGTTGCCCGCTCGGGTATCTACGGCCATTTCCTGGCGTGCGGATGGGCCATCGCCGACGGTGTCGTCGGATACTCGAGCACCTCGGGACACCGATGGGCATGGCAGACGCGGGCGTGGTCTCGCGGCGAACGTGAGTCCGCGGCGGTGCTGTATCAATCCGCCGTGTTCACCGCGTCGGATCCCGCCGTCGTCCTCGGCGGCGTTCACGTGGACGCAGACGATGTCCTGGCCGCCGACTTCGGCCAGTGGGACCTCGGCCGCTAGCTCGAGGCGCGACGGCCGCCAACGGGTACGGCCCACCGAACCCGAGGGCTCGATGGGCCGTCCGCTCCGGCGGGTGTGCCTATCCCGCGGAGCAGCTGCTG
>JAOPWT010000347.1 GCA_025965555.1 Mycobacterium sp. | reverse complement strand
CTTTCCGTCCCGAATCACCATGTGGTGGCTTAGCACGCCGCGTACCGCCTCGGTGAAACCGCAGCCGATGGCCTCGTCGGGAACCTCGAATTTCTCCCAGGTCTTGGTGCGGCCCGCCCTGATCTCGACGAGTGCCTTCTCGGCGAAGTGCAGTGCGCACGCCGCGGCATAGGCCTGGAAGTAGCTGCGGGCCCGACCACGTTCGAGCGTGTTCGACCACTGCGGGATCTTCCACTCGAAGCTGACCGGACCCTTCAAGGCGGTCTTCGGCAGGTTGATCTGCACGCTGTGTCCGGTCGCCTTGACGTAGCCGATGTCGACCAGTCCCGACAGGGCGGTCGCCCACAACCTGGCGATCGGCCCACCGCCGGTGTCCAGCGCCAGGTGATCCTTGCCGTCGTACCACCGCGGCGACATGACCCAGCTGTACTTGTCGTCCATGTCGCGCTTCTGCGGCGTGGGATTGGTGTGCTGATTCCACGGATGGCGACGGTCGACCGGGTTGCCCAGTGGATCGTTCTTGACGAACATCTCCTGGTCGGTCCAGTCGTCGTAATAGCTGCTGCCCAACAGGATTCGGATGCCGAGATTGATGTCGACGAGATCGTTGGTGACCAACCTGCCGTCCACCACGACGCCTGGCGTCACGAACATCGCACGGCCCCACTCGGTCATGTCCTTGTAGGCGAAGTTGCAGACGTCGGGATCCTGGAAGGAACCCCAGCAGTTCAGCAACGTGCGTCGCAGACCGACCTGCTCGTAGCCGGGTAGCGCCTCGTAGAAGAAGTCGAAGAGGTCGTCGTGCATCGGGACGACCTTCTTGACGAACTCCACGTAGCGCATCAGTCGGCTGATGTAGTCGGTCATCAACTGGATGGTGGCGACCGTCCCGACGCCGCCGGGGTAGAGCGTCGAGGGATGCACGTGACGTCCCTCCATCAGGCAGAACATCTCCCGGGTGTATCGACTGACCTGCAGTGCCTCTCGGTAGAACTCGCCGGTGAACGGGTTGAGTGCACGCATGATGTCGGCGATGGTCTTGTAGCCGTGGTGCTCTTCGCCGTTGCACCGGGTGTTCTCGGCCTTGGCCAGGACGCTCGGGTTGGTCTCCGCCACCATCTTCTCGCAGTAGTCGACCGCCAGCAGATTCTCCTGATAGATGTTGTGGTCGAACATGTACTCGGCGGCTTCGCCGAGGTTCACGATCCATTCACCAAGCGCCGGCGGCTTGACGCCGTATGCCATGTTCTGCGTGTAACAGGAGCAGGTCGCATGGTTGTCGCCGCAGATTCCACAGATGCGGCTGGTGATGAAGTGGGCGTCGCGAGGATCCTTGCCCTTCATGAAGATCGAGTAGCCGCGGAAGATCGACGACGTGCTGTGACACTCGACCACCTCGCGGTTCTCGAAGTCGATCTTGGTGTAGATGCCGAGGCTGCCGACGATCCGGGTGATGGGATCCCACGCCATGTCGACGAGTTGCTCGGGCTTCTTCTGGCTGTGTTGAGGTACCGGGACGGTCGTTGTCATTGGATTCGCCTTCCTATGCGCCGCGCACCTACCAGGTGCGCGTCGCTCCCGTCGTCAGTTCCTTGCCCCGGTGTCGCCACTTGGGTTCCTTGTCGAGGGTCTTCGTGGTGATGCCGCGCAGGTTGCGCACCACCGACCCGTAGATGCCGGACGCGGTCGAGGTGAGCTTGCCGCCCGGCGGCTCGTCCATGAACGGCATGAACTTGTCCGGGAAGCCGGGCATCGTGCACCCGATGCAGATGCCGCCCACGTTCGGGCAACCGCCGACGCCGTTGATCCAGCCGCGCTTGGGCACGTTGCACTTGACGACGGGACCCCAACAGCCAAGTTTGACAATGCATTTCGGCGATCCGTACTCCGTCGCGAAATCGCCCTGCTCGTAGTAGCCTGCTCGGTCGCATCCTTCGTGAACGGTGTTGCCGAACAGCCACTGCGGGCGCAGTGCGTCGTCGAGCGGGATCATCGGGGCCTGGCCGGTGGCCATGTAGAGCAGGTAGACCAGCGTCTCGGACAGGTTGTCACCCTGGATCGGGCAACCGGGCACGCAGACGATCGGTATGCCAGCCTTGCTCTTCCAGTCCCAGCCGAGGTAGTCGGGCACGCCCATGGCGCCGGTGGGATTGCCGGCCATCGCGTGGATGCCGCCGTAGGTCGCGCACGTTCCGACCGCGACGATTGCGGTGGCCTTGGGCGCGAGTCGATCCAACCACTCACTGGTGGTCATCGGTTGGTCGGTCGCGGGATCGTTGCCGAACCCGCACCAGTACCCCTCCGCGTGCAGGTTCTCGTTGGGGATGGATCCCTCGACGACGAGGACGAACGGCTCGAGTTCACCGCGGTCGGCTCGGAAGAACCATTCGAGGAAGTCGTCGGCACCACCGTTGGGCCCGCATTCGAAGTCGATCAGCGGCCAGTGGACGGCGACCTGGGGAAGTCCGGGAAGCGCACCCAATGCGATCTCTTCGACGCTGGGCTGAGTGGCGCCAGTCAGGGCAACGTAGTCGCCGTCGCAACTGAGGCCGGCATTGATCCACAGCACGTGAATCAAGGTTTCTTCCGCTTTCTTTGCAGCTTCTGTCAGCATGTTGCGGCTTTCCGGGACGTGCCGAGGCCCCTATGGTCGGGGCCGGGCTGGGACCCCACTGTTTACGGGGCCAGGCTGGGGTCCCGTGCTTCCCGGGGCCGGGCTGGGGTCCCGCACTCATTCGGGACCGAGGGCTGGGGTCCCGGCGCCGGGGGAGTCGACCATGGGCAACTGGCACGGCGTCGATTCTGGGTTTACTCCCGCAAAAGTGTGTTGTCAATCACATCGTCTGCGCAACCGACCATTTGCCAAGGGTGCTCGCCCGAGTGAGTGGCCAGGAGTTCGCCACTGATGCGCGCTGCGGCGTGTCTCCTTGAATCGAACACGTGTTCGTCTACTGTGGGCGGTGTTCGACGGGAAGCACCGGTCAGGCCGACTTGTCGGTACCAACCTCTACCGTCACCGCCAACTGATCGAACACCCGATCAACCGGACATCACAAGAGGGATGGAGACCCAAACCATGGCGCAGGCCCCTGATCGCGAGAAGGCCCTCGAGCTAGCTCTCGCCCAAATCGAGAAAAGTCACGGCAAGGGTTCGGTGATGCGGCTCGGCGACGAGGTGCGTCAGCCGATCTCGGTCATCCCGACCGGGTCCATTGCGCTCGACGTGGCGCTCGGCATCGGCGGACTGCCCCGCGGCCGGGTCGTCGAGATCTAC
>JAOPWT010000313.1 GCA_025965555.1 Mycobacterium sp. | reverse complement strand
CCGAGTGGCGTGACGTGCTGCGGTGGTCACAGCGGGTTATCGACCTGGCCGACGGTGATGCGTCTAAAGGCAACTTCATTATCGGGTCTCCATTAGCAGCCGCCCTGACGACGCGGGCTATGGCCCGTTATTGCCTGGGTCGTCCCGGATGGCGCGACGACCAGCGGCAAGCCCTCGCCATGGCCCGCACCACCGACCCGGTGACCTACGCCGCGGTCGCCGCCTACGTCTACTGGCCGGGAATACCGAGTGGCGTGCTGGCTGCCGACGATCGGGCGATGCGCGAGATCGAGGATGCCCTCCGGAGTGCCGAACGATCCGGTGATGACCACGCATTGACCCTTTCCCGGGTGACGCTGGCCGTTGCGCTGGCGCACCGCCCAACGGATGCCGAACGTGACCGCGGACAGCAGCTCCTGGACGAGCTCAGCGACGTGTTCCTACGCCTGGGATACCTCCTGGGCGATCTACCGATCGTCGAGGTGTACTTGGCGCGTGAGAGGGCTCGTTGTGGAGACCGCGATGGGGCCATTCCGCTCATGCGCGCCGCCGTCGACCATCTGTTCCGCGAGGGACGGCTGCTGATGTGGAGCGTTCCTGCGACGGGTGTTCTGGTGGAGACACTGCTCGAACGCGTCGGCGACGGTGACGTGGCCGAAGCCCAGGCCGCGATCAAGCGATTAGCGGCGGCACCCACCGACGAGGGTCTGGTTTTACGCGACATCTGGCTATTGCGGCTGCGCGCCCTGCTGGCCAAGGCCCGCGGCGACGAGGCAAGCTACTGCGACTATCGAGATCGCTACCGCGCCATGGCGACATCGCTTGGTTTCGAGGGGCACATGAAGTGGGCCGAGGCGATGCCATGACGCCGGTCGACCGATGAGCTATCCCGGAGTCCCGGAATAGACCAAGACCACATACGAGACACCGCCAGGGAGGCAAATTGCCGTGATGTTCTTGCTGGGGAGTCGGTGACGGAGCTCGTCTGAGGTTGGCCGCCGCCGGCTCACTGCGATTCGAGAACGACCCGGTCCCCGGCGCGGATGGTGCCCTCAGCGACGACCTCGAAGTAGGCCCCGGCGCACGGCAGGATCCCCATGTCGAGTGCGGGGAGCCGGTTCTCGGCTGCCGGTGTGCGTAGTGCGTGAGGTGCACGACCCAGCTTCCCGTGTTCCAGCGTGGGGATGACGCAGCGAGGGGTCGGCCCCAGAGCGCGCAGCCGCGCCTGCCCCACCACCAGAATGCGACCCGTCCACTCGTTCTCGGCGTACGGCGGGTAGCCCGGCGGTGTCTCGATCACCAGGTTGGGGCGGTAGCGCTCCGCCTCTGTGCCGATGCGCTGCAGGGTCGCGGTCGTAATGGCATGCACGGGAGCGAAGTCCGTGAAGGAGTCACCGGGAGTCGCCTCGGCCAACTGCAGCAGCGGTGCGTCGACCTCGGCGTCCACGCCGAACTCGAGCACCTGCTCGGGATCCGCACGCTCCACCGAAGCGCCGGCTGGTCGACTATCGGCCAGAGTCACCTGTCGGGCCAGCAGTTTGGAGAGTTGCGCGTCCACGTCGTCCGCATCTGCGGCCACAGTCGCCCCATCTGGCATCCGGATGCTCACACGGCCGGAATCCGCAGTGGCGCTGCACTTCAGAACGTCACGCCAGAGGCGTGCCTGCTTGGCGCTCGCCACCCGACCGGTCGCCTCGTCGATCAGGGCCAGGCGCCGGTCGTGCTCGACGCCTTGCTGGTCGACGAAAAGGGCGTCGACCGTTTCGCCGAGCATCGACTTGACCGGATAGCGGTACAGACTTCCGACGTGCATCTGCGCGTCCGCAGGCGAAGTGGTCATGGGAGGAGCCTAATTCCGGAAGGTGCGTACTCGGGTGCCGGTCACTGGAGAGCGTCGTACGCACAGGGTAGCCGGGCGCGCTCGCATGGCTGTCGGCGTCGGTCTGCCCAAGGGACCACCACGCAAGCAACCGTTCCCCATCTTCCCACCGGGCCACCGCGGCTGTGCCCCAGGTGCAGCTTGCCCGCAGCGGCATCGTCGCGCCATGGGGCCCGCCGAGTGTCAGCATGCTGCAGTTCGCCGAGGCGTGCGACGACCCCGCCAGGTGGTCGCCCCGCACCGGGGCATGGCATCTACGAAACATCCTCGCCACGATCGTGATTGGGTCCCGGCGCGAATTCGACGGTGCCCTGACCCGCCCCAAGAGCTCCCTCGTCAATTAGTTCGTCGGCCCTGCCGACCCGTGCCACCATGGAGCCATGGCCAATGACGAAATGGACTCCGAGCGCGCGTTCAACGAACGCAACATCGCGGAGTTCCGCAGCAACGGCGGCAAGGTGGGCGGGCAATTCGAGGGATTCCCGCTGCTGATCCTGACGTCGACGGGGGCGAAGAGCGGCGAGCAGCGCGAGAACCTGATCGGGTACTTCGACATCGACGGCACGATCTACGTGGTGGGCTCGGCGGCCGGCCGCGACGCCAGCCCCGGCTGGGTGTTCAACCTGCGCGCTCAGCCCACCGTCAAGGTCGAGATCGGCTCCGATCCGCCGACGCAGACGGTCGCGCGCGAACTGCCGAAAGCCGAGCGGGACCGCATCTACGATCTCATCGTCGAGCGCGCGCCCGGCTTCGGCGAGTACCAGAAGAAGACCGACCGGGTGATTCCCATCTTCGAGCTGACTCCCAGCAGCTGACAGTCACGCAATCCGGCGCCGTCGCAGGAATGGATCGGTCAGCGACGGCGGCTGGTAGCCCTGGTCGGCACTCGAGATCGTCACACCCGGCGGCACGATCTCGTCGATCTTGTCAAGCAGCTCGACGGACAGCGTGACGTCGGCGGCGCCGAGCTGCGACTGCAGATGCTCCATCGTGCGGGGGCCGATGATCGGTGCGGTCACGGCGGGATGCTGCATGACGAACGCCAAGGCCAGATGGACCAGCGACAGTCCAGCGTCGTCGGCCAGCTTGCCGAGCGCGTCAGCGGCATCGAGCTTGCGCTGGTTGTCTGGATCGTCCAGATCGTATCGTGCGGGCATTCGACTGCGCCGCTTGGACTCTGGCAGATCCTTGCCCTTGCGGTAGCCACCGGTCAGCCAGCCACCGGCCAGCGGGCTCCACGGCAGCACGCCCATCCCGTACTCCTGCGCCACGGGCAGCACGTCGGCCTCGACGCCACGGGCCAGCAGCGAGTAGGGCGGTTGTTCGGTGACGAAGCGGCTCAACGCTCGTCGCTCGCTGACCCACTGCGCCTGCACCATCTGATGAGCGGGGAAGGTCGACGAGCCGAACGCGCGGATCTTGCCCTGGCGTTGCAGATCGGTCAGCGCGGACAGCGTCTCCTCGACGTCGGTGTCCGCGTCGGGACGGTGCACCTGGTAGAGGTCGATCCAGTCGGTGTCCAGCCGGCGCAGGCTGTTCTCGACCTCGCGAATGATCCAGCGCCGCGAGTTCCCGCGCTGATTGGGGTCACCCTGCGTGCCCATGGGCGAGTCGACCGGGACGCCCATCTGTCCGTGGAACTTGGTGGCCAGAACGACGTCGTCGCGCTTGCCCTTGGCCAACGCCTTGCCGACGATGACCTCCGATTCGCCCTGTGAGTACACGTCGGCGGTGTCGATGAAGTTAATGCCGGCGTCCAGGGCGGCGTGGATGATGTCGACGGAGGTGTCATGGTCCGGCTCACCCCACGCGCCGAACATCATGGCCCCCAGACAGAGGGGGCTTACGTGCATTCCGGTTCGGCCGAGGCTGCGATATTCCATGCCTTCGATGCTAGGCCTGTTCTCGAGTAGGGCACCCCCAGCAAGCCGAGGAAACTGAGGCGTTTGGACCGGCTTCAGCCGGGTACCAAGCAGGGATCATCGGCGCGGTCTGGCAGTAGGGCGCGTTTCTCACCGGCCGCAGGGGTGCCCGATGTTCGCCGCGCTCGTCTTGGTAGTCGCCACAGCCCATTTCGTCTTCCTGTGCTACCTCTTGGTCGGCGGGTTCCTCGCTCTGCGGTGGCGGCGTAGCATCTGGCCGTACCTTCTCGCCGTGTCATGGGCGGCCGCAAGCGTGCTGCTGCACTTCGACTGCCCGCTGACGGCGCTCGAACAATGGGGACGGGCCCGCGCCGGCATGTTGGCTCTGCCGTCGACCGGCTTCGTCGCGCACTACGTTACCGGCGTGCTCTATCCCGATGGCTGGGCCGGTCCGGTCGAGCTGGTGGTCTTCGTGTTCGTCAGCACGTCGTTGGTGGCGTTCGTGGCGACGCGGCGGCGCCGCTCCTCCGCAATCGAAGCCAAGGGGGTGGGTCACCATGTTTAGCGGCCTCGTCCCGACGTCACAACCGGTACCGACCTGGGCGGTGGCATCCGCGGTCGGGGCACCGGTCGCGTTGGTGACGAGCACCAGCCTGGCGACCTTGTTGCCCACGACGCCCTACGATCCGTTCGGACAGACCATGAGCGTGCTCGCCGCGACGCCCCGCAGCGCCCCGGTGATGACCATCGGATTCGTCCTGACCGCGATGGGCCAGATCGCCACCGCCGCAGGGCTTCACGTCCTGCTGCACGCGCTGGGCGGCATGCGCCTCGGCCGTCCTCGTCGGCTTGGTCCTGTGGGGGCGGGGGAAACCCAGCGTGGAGTCGACCTGGGGCTCGCCGAGCGCACGACGGTCATGGGGGACACCGTGTGGCCGCTGGGCGTGACTGCCACCGCCAGGTCCTCAAGCGGTGAGTTCCCGGGCCAGACCGAAAACGGTTACAGCGCAGAGGGTGTGCCGAGACCGGCTGCACACCAAGCTCTTCGGCTACCGCATGTAGCGGGCCCGGGTCCATTGCCCATCCCTGTGCCGACGAGATCGCCCGGTGAAATCGTCGAGTTGCCCAACCAGGCGGGTGACCGCCGCATCAGCGCCGACCTTCCCCGCGGCGACGGTATCGCGTCGAACGCGCACCGCCTCCCTTCCGGCCTCGATCAGCGCCCGCACCGCCGCAGCGCCCAACTTCGGCCGCACCAGTAGGGCCTGCGGGGTTTGCGCCGCGACGTCTGCCCACCGGGGAAGTCAGCGGAGTAAGTGCCGAGCCGGCAGGTCGCACTGCTGAGCCAACGCGACCATCGGGACCAGACCGGCGCAGGACACCAGATTGGGGCGTCGATGATCGCCGACGATACGGGCCGAGTGTGGAATGTCGCGTCTACGAGATGCCCTTCGTTGTGGCCGGATGTGATCCTCGAGGAACCCGATTCGTTCACCGCGACAGGGTGTTTCGCCTTCGCGACCCACTTCTGACCTCTACCGGATCGGTGGATCCAGGCGAAGACGGGCCAGCCCGGGTGCGCTAAGCGTTCCCGCCCCGGGGCATCGTCCTTGGTGGTGAGCTGGCGCGGTGGTTGCGTTAGGTGTCAGAACAAGCCGCCGAGGAGGCCGCCGCCGTGGCCGCCGAGCAGAAATGGCATCGTGCCGTAGGGGTAGTACTGAACGAGGGGAGGGGTGTTGTTGATCTGAACATTGCCGGGCGACTGGCAGATATTTCCTGAGCAGGTCTGCCCGTTTGCCGCGGCGGCCGTCGGTGCGGCGGAGATCGCTACCGCGGCAGCAGCCGCCGCCAGCAGCGGTGTGATGTAGGTCAGTTTGATTCGCATGGTGGTGCTCCTTTGCAGTTCCCATTTATTTTTGCAGTTCCCATTTATTGCAACGGAATCCAGGCCGCCTGGGTTCATGTCCGCGGTTGGCGATCTCGTTGGCTCCACCACTCGGGCATGCTGCGGTATCCGTCGAACAAGACGGGCGCATACATGGTCGAGGGCGAGACGGCCGTTGACAACCTCCAAGAGATTGGGAGTACGGGACCACAGGGGGAGTACGAGATTTCAGCCGACGATGGATCGTTCCGGGGACCCGCCCTTCGGCGAACTGCTCCCACACCGTCGAGTCCCGCATGAGACCGAAGAAGTTGGTACAGCTGGGAAGCCCACCGAGCAACCCGAGGCCAGTCGGTATCCCGACCGCCCAGCGGGCTGCACTTACTGTTCTGGCTCGGGTAGGACCTGAATGGTCAGCTCAAGGGCGGGCAGCAGGTTGACCAGTTCGTCCAGGGTGAATTCGTCGATGTTCGCATCGAGTAGCTTGGTCACCTTCGGCCCAGTGAGGTGCAGAATGCAGGCTGCCTGAGCTGCGGTGAGGCGTTGTTGGGTGATGCGCTTGGCTATCGCGGTGATCAGTGTTCGGCGCGCGGCGAGGATGGCTGCGTTGTTTGGGTTGGCGGCGCTGTCGTGGACCAGATTGGGTTGCGTGCTGTGGAGTTCACCGGCCGGGTAATCGCGCTCGTCCGGTGCGGTGGGGATGTTGTCGCCGGATTCCGACGTGCACGCCGCGGAGGCGGTGACGGTCGCCGGTGGGATGTCCGGGCTGGGCACGGTGGTCTGCATGGTTTTGAGAAGGCCTTCGAGCCAGCCCACCAGTTGGGCGTGGGCGATGCGAAGTTCAGCGTCGGACCCCCCGGTGTGGCTGCTCAACGGCAGGGCGAGCCGCTGTAGTTCTTGGCGTAGGTCGGGGGTGAGATCGGTCTGCAGCTCGCGGATGGTTTGCGTGTCGATGGCGCGTAGGCGCTCGACGCCGGGGGCATCCAGTCGTTGGGCGCGGACTTCGTCGAGTAGTTGCTTGGTCATGGCCGCGATCCGGATGACCTTCTCCGGTGGGCGTTGTGGTTTCGTCTCTGTCACGGCTGGTTGGTCGAATGTGCCGGGGCTGGTATCGGTGCTCATTGGGTCCTCGATGGTGGTCACGGCGATTCGGGTGCGCGCGAGGTGTTGTGCACGATCGCAGCTACCGGTGGCGGCGCACCGGGCCCGCCCGCAGCGGTGGTGGCGGGGCAGGGGGTTTGGGGGTGTTGTTGTGGCCGTAGGTGATTGGGATCTGGACCCGCCCGGAAAACCGACGGTCAGCAGGTGTCGGCACTGTGGGGAGGTGCGGCCGCGTGTGGGCGGCATCGGCGGTTGCCCGGTCGTAGTCGGCCCGGCGGGCGGGGTCACGCAGCAGGGCATAGGCGGCCAGCACCTGCTGTAACCGTTCGTCGGCGGTGTGCGACGACAGTGACGCACGTGTGTCGGGGTGATGGGCGCGCAGCCGGGTGCGGTAGGCGTGACTGATCTCGGCCTGGGTTGCCGCTGGTGGCACCCCCAAAATCAGGTAGGGATCGGGATTCTCGCGCACCATCGCTTCTCACCTCCACAAACTAGGGCGGTGACTCCCAGGCCACGGGGGCGAACCGGGAGCCACCGCTGGGAGACAGTCCATCATCGGTGCTCCACGCCGTAATGGAGCCGTCGGGTTTTCAGCTCATCGAGGCCGTCCACCGCCGGTAACGACCGCTGATGCCCGCAGCCGTAACGCCCGGGCGGCCCGACACGTGGGCTAGGAATCCCATCGGCGGGCCACCCGGGCGCTGCAACGACGTCGCGTACCGCCACCTTCAGAGTGCCACCACTAGTGGCGATGCGCGCGCAGACCCGCTGGGATGCTGCGTCGGCCGCGATCATGCGCTATCACTATGGGCGGGCACGCGAGTCGCTGGCTGCTGGTGGTCATCGCTTCTGGGCATCACTCCCTTGTCCGACAGTGGCTTTCAGCAGAACACCCGGGTCTGGCGGAGGGGAACGCTGGGTGACCCATACCGGCATTGCGGGCCGGCGTCGCGGTGGCCAGCGCCGCGGGGTGTCGGGCAGGGGTGGGCCTGAGCGGCGGCGTTGGGTGGTGGCGACACCGACGCGCGGCGGACGGGACCGGGGCGCGGGCATCTCGGCGAACAGGTCGGCGACCTCACGCCAGAGATCCTGCTCGAGGCGCATCCATTCGGCCTCCACGATCGCCGCCGCCTCATCGAGTAGAGCAGTTGTCGTCTGGGTGTCGGTTGCCATGTCACTCACCCCCTTCCCCGGATGCCACGCCCCAGCCCGGCCGGGCTTTTTGGCTGGGCCGATGGTTAGGCGTTGATCGCCGTCTTGTCGTCGCTGCTGCTGATTTGGATGCGGCGGGGCTTGGCTTTCTCGGCGACCGGAATGACCAGCCGCAGCACCCCGCCCTGATAGCTCGCCTCGATCTGTTCGGTGTCGAGGTTCTCGCCCAAAAACAGCTGCCGGCTAAACACCCCGCGTGCCCGCTCGGCCGATACCATCTCCCGGTCGGGATCCAGGTCGGCGCGGGTGGCGTGCACGGTTAGCACATTTCGCTCGACGTCGAGGTCCAGCGATTGTTCGTCCACGCCGGGCAGGTCGAACTCGACGATGAACCGGTCGCCTTCACGCCAGGCATCCATCGGCATCACCGCCGGGCGTGCGGCGGTGCCCAGCACCTGCTGGGTGAGGCGATCGAGGTCGCGAAACGGATCAGTGCGTACCAACATCAACTCCACCTCCTACCAACCAGATGGTCGCAGATCTGTATGATCCGGCATAAATTTCTTATAGCACTGGTGTTAGGTTGATGCAAGGAAAAATTTGTGGCGAATTGGAGTAACTCATTGCCTGACGATTCGGTGCTGCGATCTGCGCGGGGCGTGTACGGCATTTCGGTGGCCTCGGAGTTGGCCGGGATTGATCCGCAGACGTTGCGCCTCTATGAGCGGCGTGGACTACTGACCCCGGCCCGCACGGCCGGCGGCACGCGGCGCTACAGCGACGACGATCTGGATCGCCTGCAGCGGATCACCGCCCTCGTCGATGAGGGCATCAACATCGCCGGGATCGCCCAGATATTGAACCTCGAACACCGCAACGCGCAACTAGCGTCCGACAACGGCCAACTCTCCTCGGAGAACGCTAGACTGCGATCCCGGGAGCCGACCGCGCAGCCGGTGACAGCGCGCGCAGGAAGGAGAAACGGGCACCGATGACGATCAACCCCGACGACAACCCGCTGCCCGACGACGTTCCCGTCGCCGACGCCGCAGAACAGCAGCAGCCCGTCGACATCGGCATCGAAGACGCCGGGCTGGATCCCCACCACGTCACCGACCTGCTGGCGACAGACGCCGACCCGGCCGACATCATCGACCAGGCCATCATCGTGGTCTTGCCCGACGAGGACCCCGAGGTCGACATCACCGACTAGGTACGGCAGGCAGTGCTCCGGGCACAGCGGTCGATCAGATCAGCCATGCCGGTCCACCTATATCCGTGAGCTTTAAGCACCGGGCATGACCTCGTCCTCGTCGTCACGTCGTGCCGGCGCCCTTCTGCCCGCCCCACAGGCGCGCTCGCGTCGCTACGCGCTGAGACCAGGCGGCGACCAGTGCACCACCTTCATCGTGGTCATCTCGTCGAGCAGTTCCGGCCCG
>JAOPWT010000306.1 GCA_025965555.1 Mycobacterium sp. | reverse complement strand
GGGCACCGACCGTGCCGTCATCTGCGCGTACGAGGGCCGCAGCGAGGTGAGTTCGCGTCTGCTCAACGCACTTCCGACGGTGCTGGTGCTCCGCGGCGACAAGTGGCAGACCCCGTTGGTGAACCTGCTGGCCGACGAGGCCGGGCGGGACGGCCCAGGGCAGGAAGCCTACCTCGACCGGCTGCTCGACCTGCTTCTGATGGACGTCTTGCGTACCTGGTTCGACCGGGACGAGCAGGCCCCCACCTGGTGGCGCGCCGAGCACGATCAATTCGTGGGCCCCGCGCTGCGCCTCATCTACAACAATCCCGAACACCCCTGGACGGTGGCCAATCTGGCTGCCGCCGTTGGGTGTTCGCGCGCGGTGTTCGCGCGCCGGTTCGCCGAACAGGTCGGTGAACCTCCGATCGCCTTCCTCACCGGCTGGCGGCTGGCGCTGGCCGCTGACCTGCTGAGGGCATGCAGCGACACCATCGCCTCGGTCGCCCGTCGGGTCGGCTACAGCACGCCGTTCGCATTGAGCAGCGCCTTCAAGCGTGCCTATGGGGTCAGTCCCCACGTCTACCGGGCGGACGCGTCCGGTGCCGCCTCACTGGATGCCTCCACCGGCTGACGCCTTTGGAAGACGGCACCCGCGATGGTGGTGACCGCGATGGTGAGCAGCGCCCCGAGAATGAGCGCCGAGGGCTCGCCGGGACCCAACAACTTCAACTCCGTGCCCAGTGTCGCTGCGGCGACCGGCACACCGAGCTGGGCGGCAGCCATCGCGCCGAGGGCCAGCGGCTGCCCGAATGCCCGGCCGGCGCAGTGGGCCAGGACTGCGCCGATCCCGAGTCCAAGGCCCAACCCGATGAACTCGGGGCGCTCCCCCAACTCGCGCACCTGCAGCGAGGCGCCGAGCCAGACGAAGAACAGTGGCCCGAAGAATCCCTCGCTGATGCCGAGCAACTGCCGCGCGAGTCGCCGCGGCTCACCGATTCCGTTGACCACCAAGCCGAGTGCGAACCCCGCCAGCATGATCGACACGTGCGTGCTGGTGGCCAATGCGGCCAAACTGAACAACAAGAGCAAGCTGATACGCAGTTCGAGTGCGAGTCGGTGCTTCTTCGAATACGTCCGCAGCCGCCTGCGGGTGCCGCGGCGCTCGAAGTATCGCAAAACCACGAACAACACTCCCGCGCACGCCGCGATCGCCACTGCCCCGACTGCAGCACGCGCAGCACGGGGTGGGTCGATCACCAACGGCAGCAGGACGATCGACGCCGCATCGGCGATCGCGATCTGAGCCTTGACGGACAGCACCGGTGATCCGTCGAGCTTCAACTCGTCGATGACCGGCAGCGCGACCGCCGCCGACGAGGACGCCATCAGCACTGCGTACAGCGCCGCGTGCCCGGTGCCGAACACCTTGGCGAGGAGCACCCCGAGCACCGAGGCCACGGCGCCGACGAGCACCGCGCGCAACAGCGCCTTGGAGAGTCCGGCCCGCAGCGACCTGTCACGCACGGGGACGTGGGTGCCCACCACGAACATCACCAACGCGAAGCCGATGTTGGCCAACAGCGTGAACGTCGGGTCGCTGGTGTCGACGATCCCGAACCCGGTCCTACCGATCACGATTCCGGCGACGAGTTCACCGACGATCACCGGTATGCGTAGCCCTGGGACGGCCACCAGCATCGGCCCCGCCATGCCGACGAGGACCAGCAGCGCCAGAGTGTGGAAGCCGAACTGCGACATGTCAGACGGTCACGGCTGCCACGACACCAAACGGCAGGGAATGGGGGTGTCCTCGTCGGTCAGATAGCTGGCGCACACCCGGTGGTATCCATCGGCGATCTGCAACGCGACGCCGTCGACGGCCTTGCCACGCACCAGAAGAATCGGTGAAAGCTTCTTTCCTGCAGCGATCTTCGCGATATCAGCCTTGACGCGCAGGTTCGTCTCGGGCAGCAGCGCCAGGCGCGCGGCCCGCAGGATGTCCTTGGCCCTGCGCGGGGAGGTCTCCACGGACCTGAGAGCGTCCACGGTCTTGGCGATCGCCTCGGCTTCGCTGATCAGGCTCAGATAATCGGCTGCGGCGTCGTAGTCGTGGTCCTCCGGAGCGTCGAGCCACTTCACCGCCATCCGGACACCATAATCCGGGTCGCTGTCAGTATGTTGCGAGGGTTTTCCCCGATTCGTCGTGTGCCGCGCGGCGCTATCGTTTGACCATCGGAGCATCTGGGGAGATGTCGACGTCCTAGCGTTCGGGGGAATGCATGTCCACTTCTACCAACACGATTTCACCGGCCGATGCGCGCGTCGGGTCGGTGCTCAACGGCATGACGCTCGACGAGCTGAGCCTTATGCAGGATGTCCTGCTCGAGCAGCTCCGCCTCGGATTGCCCCCCTCTGAGCAGATCGCCGACGCCCTCGAGCGGCAGAGCGCCGAAGTCGCGGCCTGGTTTCGCCTCCGCGAGTCGCCGGGCGAACCCGTCAAGGTCGTCATGCTGCTCGCAACCCTCGCCGTCGCCAGTGCCTGGATGACGCATCGTCAGATGCCCGCCCCGACCCAAAGGTTGCAGGACGCCATGGCGAGCGTTCACGAGGGCCACGTCTACATGCTGCCCATCCCCCGCAACGACCCGTGCTTCTGCGGCAGCGGTGGTCGTTTCAGGGCGTGCCATGGCCGGCCACCGCTGGCCGCGTCCGCCGTCTGACGCGAGGGCGCTACGTCGACGGTGTCGGCACCCAGTTGCCGTGGAAACCGGCAGGTACCCGGTGTGGCAGCTTGATGCCTGCCACCTGGTCGAGGGTCTGGGCATCCAGGATCGCCAACTCACTGCGATCCGATGACCGGTCGTATACGTAGCCCATCAGCACCCCGTCGTCCTCTTCGGCATCGGGTTCGCAGGGATGGAAGACGAACTCGCTCAGCGCCTTTCCGGCACCGAACGACCGCACCTGGGTGCTCACCCACGTCCTCGGACCGCTCGCCGTGGACACGCTCGTCGGAATGGGTGATGACCGCGAACGAACCGATGAATCACTGGCTGCAGCACTGGAATTGATCGCCTGACCGTCCTGCGGTGGTCGGCGACGGCGGGGTTGGGCTTGGTCCGAAAACACTAGTCCCGACAACGCCTCCGGCTAAGCGCCGATCCAGTTGCCGTGGAAGCCGAACGGCACCCGATGGGGCAGCTTGATCGTGGCGACGGGGTCGCCCGCGAAGTCGGATGCGTCCAGGATCACCAGATCACTGCCGTTCCTGGCGGAGTCGTAGACGTAGCCGAGGTAATAGCCGTTGCCCTCGTCGGCGGGCCCGGTCGACGGGACGAACACCGCTTCACCGGGGACGCCGGGGGTCGCCGCACTGCCGAAGGGGTGCTCGACCGCGCTGCCGGTGGTCAGGTCGTGACGGACCAGCTTGTCGCTACCCACCGAGACTGCGTACCGCGCCGGCAGGCCGGCGAGTCGGTCGTCGATGCGCGGGAACTCCACGGCATGGTCGTCGAGCTGCTGCTCGCTGACGGTGCCCTTCACCAGATCGATCTTCCAGGTCCACATCACCGCGTCCGCGTCGAAGCCACCGCTGTTCCGCCACAGCTGCGGGTACCGGGCAGCTTGCAGGACAATGGAATTGCCTCCGGCCGTGGTGACGGAGTCGTACGCGTTGGCGACGTGGAACACGTAGCACGGGTCGATCTCGAACCAGCGGATCGGACCGAACGGATCATCGCGTCGCATCACCCCGAGCCGGGCTCCGTATTCGTCGTCCCAGCGAAACGGCATGTCGCCACCGGACTTGAGCGCGATGTCCATGTTGAACACGATGGGCAAGTCCATGAAGATCACGTGCTCGGCGGTGAGTGCGAAGTCGTGCATCATCGTCAGCGCCTTGACGTCGACCGGTCGGTTGATGGTCAACTCTCCATCGGCATCGACGCGGTGGTAGGTGACGTAGGGCTCGAACATGTTGCCGTAGCCGAAGAAGTGCATCTCACCGGTGGTCGGGCAGATCTTGGGATGCGCGGTCATCGAGTCCACCAGCTTGCCGCCGAAGTCGTAGGCGCCGACCGTCTCCAGATCGTTGGTGACTTCATACGGGAGCGAGGACTCCACCAGCGCCAGCGTCTTGCCCGCATGGTTGACGACGTGGGTGTTGGCGACGGCCGAACGCAGGTTGCGCGTGCCGTCGGCGTTGTAGATCGGGAAGCTCTTGTCGAAGCTGTCGGTGCGAACCCAACGGTTGCGATACCAGGCGGCGCGCCCGTTCTCGACGCGGATGCCGTGGATCATGCCGTCGCCACTGAACCAGTGCCCGGTCGCCTGACGTGGATTGGGACCGTTGCGCAGGTACCAACCGTCGAGTTCAGTGGGAATCGATCCTTCGACCGTCAGATCGAATTCGGTGAGTTCGTCGGCGACGGGTGCGTAGTTGCCCCGCTGGTAGAACTGGCCGGTTCCGAACATCTCCGCTTCGCGAACGTCCGCCGTCTCGGTGTGGGTGTCGGTCATGTCACCACGATGACATTCCATCACTGACATGTCAATAGTGGAATGTCATCACGTTGGGCCCACTGCGTCGCCGCGCCGCCTGAGACGTAGGAAGATGACGCGATGCCGGCCCGCCGTCACTCCCCATGGGCGTTCAAGCTCGCGGTCAGCCGAGCCGGAGGCTCCCAGCAGAGCATCGTCGACGAATTGCGGCGCGTGATCCTCGACGGAGCGGTGCCGCCGCCAGGCACCCCGATCCCGGTCAGTGAGGTCGCCGAACTCTTCGGCGTCAGCCCCATCCCCGTGCGCGAGAGCCTGAAGACCCTGACCGGGGAGGGGCTCGTCGCGCACCAGACCAACATCGGCTACGCGGTCGCGCAGCTGACCGCCAGCGAGCTCGCCGAGATGTACATCGTGCGCGAGACCGTGGAGTCGGCGGCGCTCGCGGCCGCGGTACTGCAGGCCACCGACGCCGAACGCGCCCAGGTCGCCCACACCAATCAACTGCTGGAAGTCGCTGTCGCCGAGGATGATCCGCAGACCTACCACCGGCAGAGCCGGATCTTCCACATGGGCCTGACCCGACCGTCCGGCATGCTCCGACTCATCCACATGCTCGAATCCGCCTGGAACATCACCGAACCCGTTCAGGTGATGGTGCACGTCGAGCACGCTCAGCGCGCGCGCCTGCACGAGGACCACGGGGACATGCTGGATGCGTTCCTGGACCGGGACGTCGACCGGCTGTTGGCATCCAGTGCCGCACACCATCGCAGGCTCAATGAGGTCGTCGCGACCCTCCCCGCCGACACCGGCCTGGTCGCCGACGACTGACCGCATCGAACCATGACGAAGTCGTGACGCGACAAAGATATATTTTCGGCGCAACGGTCCTGCAACAACTCACCGCTAGCTTTTCCCAATCGCTTTGCATCATTTGCACAGGATCGGGAGCAAGCCATGACAGACGTCAAAGAACCACCGCCCAGCGCCGTGGTCGCCGCGGGCGACATGGTTGAAGCTGCTGGCCATCCGGTCGGCAGCGGACTGATCAAGGACAACTACGACCTGCGGCTGACCAACGAGGACCTTGCCCCGCTCGGCAACCAGTCGTGGTCCTCCTACAACATCTTCGCGTTCTGGATGTCTGACGTGCACAGCGTCGGTGGGTACGTCACCGCGGGCAGCCTGTTCGCGCTTGGCCTGGCCAGCTGGCAGGTGCTGATCGCCCTGCTGGTCGGCATCGTCATCGTCAACTACCTGTGCAACCTGGTCGCCAAGCCCAGCCAGCAGGCGGGGGTGCCGTATCCGGTGGTGTGCCGCAGCCCGTTCGGCGTGCTGGGGGCCAACATCCCGGCGATCATCCGCGGCCTGATCGCGGTCGCCTGGTACGGCATCCAGACCTACCTCGCCTCGGCCGCCCTCGACGTCGTGCTGCTCAAGCTCTTCCCCGGTCTTGCCCCGTACGCCGACGTTGACCAGTACGGCTTCACCGGCTTGTCCCTTCTCGGCTGGGGCAGCTTCACCCTGCTGTGGATCCTGCAGGCCGCGGTGTTCTGGCGCGGTATGGAGTCGATCCGCAAGTTCATCGACTTCTGCGGTCCCGCAGTGTATGTCGTGATGTTCATCCTGTGCGGCTACCTGCTGTGGAAGTCGGGCTGGCACGTCAGCCTGAACCTCGGCGGGGAGAAGAAGGGCAACACGCTCGTCATCATGCTCGGCGCCATCGCCCTGGTGGTGTCCTACTTCTCCGGCCCGATGCTGAACTTCGGCGACTTCGCCCGCTACGGCAAGAGCTTCGCGGCGGTCAAGAAGGGCAACTTCCTCGGCCTGCCGGTCAACTTTCTGGTGTTCTCGCTGCTGGTCGTCATCACCGCGGCCGCGACGGTGCCAGTGTTCGGGGAACTGCTCACCGACCCGGTGCAGACGGTGGCCAGGATCGACAGCGTGACCGCGATCGTGCTGGGGGCGCTGACGTTCTCCATCGCCACCATCGGCATCAACATCGTGGCCAACTTCATCTCGCCGGCATTCGACTTCTCGAACGTGAGTCCGCAGAAGATCAGCTGGCGGATGGGCGGCATGATCGCCGCCGTGGGCTCGGTGCTGCTGACGCCATGGAATCTGTACAGCAACCCAGAAGTCATCCACTACACGTTGGAGACGCTCGGCGCGTTCATCGGTCCGCTGTTCGGCGTACTGCTCGCGGACTTCTACCTGGTGCGCAAGCAGAAGATCGTCGTCGACGATCTGTTCACCATGTCAGAGACCGGCAACTACTGGTACAGCAAGGGCTACAACCCGGCTGCGGTGGCCGCGACCCTGGTCGGCGCCGTCCTGGCCGTGATCCCGGTGCTGCTCGGCGGCATGGTGTTCGGCATGGCCGGCGCGGCGCAGTACAGCTGGTTCATCGGCTGCGGCGTGGCCTTCGGCCTGTACTACCTCCTGGCGACGCGGGGGCCGTGGCGGATGTCCGCCCTGAGGCTCGCCGAGGGAGCCACGCTCGTCGATGCGGAGAACGAACCGGTCTGACCCCCCGCCCCCACCCGCGAGCAGACGCAAGTGTGCCGTACGCCTCGGCGTGTCGAGCACATTTGCGTCTGCTCGCGCAGGGGAGGTGGGCGGGCCTGTGACATTCCAGTTGTGACATGTCGCGACCTACAATACGGCCGTGAGTCTTCGATTTGCGGCGCTCGGGCTTCTCACCCAGCACCCCGGTAGCGGTTATGACCTGCTGCGGCGTTTCGAGAAGTCGATGGCCAACGTGTGGCCCGCCACCCAAAGCCAGCTGTACGGGGAGTTGAACAAGCTCGCCGCCGACGGTCTCATCGAGGTCTCCGACATCGGCCCCCGCGGCCGCAAGGAGTACCGGGTCACCGACGCAGGCAGGGCGGAGCTCATCCGATGGGTGACCAACCGGCAGGACGATCCGCCGTTTCGCAGCGCAGCCCTGCTGCGGGTGTTCCTGCTCGGCGAAATACCGCCTGACAAGGCACGCGAGTACATGTTGGCCATCGCGACCCATGCCGATTCCGAGCTGACCAGGCTGCAGGAGCTGCGCGATTCGCTTCGGCCGTGGGGCGACGCCGACGCCGAGTTCTACGGTCTCGCGGCCTTGGACTACGGCCTGCGCACCGCCGCAATGGAAGGCGACTGGGCGAGATCGCAGGTCAAGGCCATCGACGAGCGCCGAAAGGGATAGCTCCCCGCACACCGCCCGAGCGGGCGTGGAATTAACGGTTGCATCGCGATAGTTTCCGATATATCGTCAACGTATCGGAAGCGCACTTCGGCGTTTCCCCACCCCAAGGAGACACGAACCATGAACACCCCATTCACACCCCCAGAAGGCCCTTTCGGACCAGCATCCCCCGGCGGTTTCGGCTTCGGCCCCGTCGATCGTCGTGCGCTGCACGAGCAGCGTCGTCAAGCCCGCCGCGAGTTTCGCGATCACGTGCGTGAGCACCGAGGCGAAGCCGGCTTCGGAGGCTTCGGTCCCGGCCGCGGCTTCGGCGGACCCGGCTTCGGCGGACCCGGCTTCGGCTTCGGCCCCGGCGGCGGCCCGCGTGGCGGCGGCAGGCGTGGCGGCGGTCGCGGCAAGCGCGGTGACGTGCGTGCCGCGATCCTCAAGCTGCTCGTCGAGCGGCCCATGCACGGTTACGAGATGATCCAGGAGATCGCCGAGCGCACCCAGGATCTGTGGAAGCCCAGCCCCGGCTCGGTCTACCCGACCCTGCAGCTGCTCGTCGACGAGGACCTCATTGTTGGCACCGAGAGCGACGGCAGCAAGAAGCTGTTCGAGCTCACCGACGCCGGTCGCGCCGCCGCCGAGAAGATCGAAACGGCTCCGTGGGACGAGATCACCGAAGGTGCCGACCCCGGCGCCGTCAACCTGCGCAGCGCCGTCGGCCAGCTGATGGGCGCAGTCAGGCAGTCCTTCTTCGCAGCCTCTGCCGAACAGCAGAAACGCATCGTGGACATCGTCAACAACGCTCGCAAGGAGATCTACCAGGTCCTCGGCGAGTCAGAGTAAGAGCGCCAAACGGAAGGGGCGCATTCGGATTGAATGCGCCCCTTTCGCGGTTGGATGGAGACATGACGACATTTCAACTGGGCAAGTTCACCGTCAACCGCGTCGGATTCGGTGCGATGCAACTGCCAGGACCTGGAGTGTTCGGTCCGCCACGCGATCACGATCAGGCGATCGCGGTGCTGAAGCGTGCCGTCGAGCTCGGCGTCGATCACATCGACACCGCTCAGTTCTACGGCCCGGACGTGGCCAACGCACTGATCCGCGAGGCGTTGCACCCCTACTCCGACGACCTGGCGTTGGTGAGCAAGGTCGGTGCCCGCCGCGACGCGAAGGGGAACTGGATCCCGGCGTCGCAACCCGACGAACTGCGCGCCGACATCGAGACGAACCTGCGTGAGCTCGGCGTGGACCAGCTGGCCGCGGTCAACCTGCGCATCCACAACTCCGATGACCCCAGCGCCGCCACCGACGTCGACCGCGAGCTGTTCGACCGGCAACTGACCGCGATGATCGCCGCCCGCGACGAGGGCCTCATCGGCGGCATCGGCCTGTCCAGCATCACCGTCGATCACCTTCTGATCGCGTTGGACCGCACCGAGATCACCACGGTCCAGAACGCATACAACCTGGTCGACCGGACATCGCAACCGGTGCTCGACCTCTGCACCGAGCGTGGCATCTCTTTCGTGCCGTTCTTCCCGCTCGGCTCGGCCTTCAACGCCGACAACCCGGTTCTTGGCAAACCCGCCGTCAAGCAGGCGGCTGCCGACCTCGGTCGTACGCCAGCACAGATCGCCCTGGCGTGGACTCTGGCGATCGCCCCCAACGTGCTGCTGATCCCCGGCACATCGTCGGTTGCGCACCTCGAGGAGAATCTGGCCGTTGCAGACATCGAGCTCCCCGAGGACGTCGTCACGGCGATTTCGGCGCGCTGAGCCCGATGGACCAGATCGATCGCATGCCACGTGGCGGGCCGGATGCCTCCTGTCTGGACCGGTTGCTGCAGACCGACAGGCCGGAGTATCTGGACCGCGACGATGTCGACCCAGAGCTCAAGCGCGGCATCGTCAGGGCACTGGAGCGCACCGGCGAATGGTTCGGCAACCACGAGAAGTTCGCGTACCTCGCGCTCGAAGAGGTGGCCGAGGTCGCCGACCCGAGCATTCTTGAACTGGGATCGGGTCATGGCGGGTTGTCCGCGAAGCTGCTCGAGATGCACCCCACCGCGCACGTCACCGTGACCGACGTCGAACCCACCTCGGTGGCGGCGATGGCGGCCGGAGCTCTCGGCGCCGATGAGCGCGCGACCGTTCGCACCATGGACGCCACCGACATCGAGGCGGCCGACGGGTCATTCGATCTCGCGGTGTTCGCCCTGTCGTTTCACCATCTGCCCCCCGCACTGGCCTCACGCGTGATCGCCGAAGGCACCCGGGTCGCCGACAAGCTGTTGATCATCGACCTGCCGCGACCGCCCGCGCCGCTGCACCTGCTGAGACTGGTGACGATGCTTCCGTTCGCCCCGTTCCTTCCGTTCCTGCACGACGGCCTCATCAGTTCGCTGCGCACCTACAGCCCGTCCGCGCTGCGGGCCCTTGCCGCCCACGCCGACCCGGCCATCGCCCTCGAACTTCGCGGCGGTCTTGTCAGTCCTCAGGTCGCGGTGGCCTCCCGTCGATAGGCTCGGACCCGTGGGTGCCGCTGATGGGTGATGAGGTCACGCAGACCGAATACAACCGGGAGCACCGGCTGCAGTACCGGCGCAAGGTGCAGCTGAGCCTCGACGTATTCGAGACGATGCTCGCTCAGTCGAGCTTCGAGTGCGAGCGCCCGCTGACGGGCATGGAGATCGAGTGCAACCTGGTCGACGCCGACTACCAGCCCGCGATGAGCAACCGGGAAGTGCTCGCGTCGATCGCCGATCCGGCGTTCCAGACCGAATTGGGCGCCTACAACATCGAATTCAACGTGCCGCCGCGCCCGCTGGGTGGCGGCTCGGGCTCCGAACTCGAGGCGGAGGTCCGCGCCAGCCTCAACGCGGCCGAGCTCAAGGCCAACTCCGACGGCGCGCACATCGTGATGATCGGGATCCTGCCCACCCTGATGCCCGAACACCTGTCCGCAGGCTGGATGAGCGAGTCGACGCGGTATCAGGCGCTCAACGACTCCATCTTCACCGCGCGCGGCGAAGACATCATGATCGACATCGGCGGACCCGAGCGGCTGACCCTGCAATCGGCGTCGATCGCGCCCGAATCGGCTTGTACCAGTACGCAATTGCACCTTCAGGTGTCACCCGCGGAATTCGCGCAGAACTGGAACGCCGCGCAGGTGCTGGCCGGGCCGCAGCTGGCACTCGGCGCCAACTCGCCCTATTTCTTCGGTCACGAACTGTGGGCCGAGACCCGCATCGAGCTGTTCGCGCAGGCGACCGACACCAGACCCGAGGAGCTCAAGACACAGGGTGTCCGACCGCGAGTGTGGTTCGGCGAGCGGTGGATAACGTCGATCTTCGACCTGTTCGAAGAGAACGTCAGGTACTTCCCGTCGCTGCTGCCCGAGGTCTCCGATGAGGATCCCGTCGCCGAACTGGCCGCGGGCCGCACGCCGACGCTGCCCGAACTGCGGCTGCACAACGGCACCATCTATCGCTGGAACCGCCCCGTCTACGACGTGGTCGACGGGCGACCGCACCTGCGGGTCGAGAACCGGGTACTGCCCGCAGGTCCGACCGTCGCGGACATGTTGGCCAACTCGGCCTTCTACTACGGGGCTTTGCGCGCGCTGTCCGACGATGACCGGCCGGTCTGGACGAAGCTGAGTTTTGCTGCCGCAGAGCGCAATTTCGTGTCAGCTGCGCGGGGCGGCATGGACGCGCGGCTGTATTGGCCCGGCCTCGGCGAGGTGACTCCCGACGAGCTGGTGTTGCGCGAGCTGCTCCCACTCGCCCACGAGGGGCTCCAACGGTGGGGCGTCGCCGCAGACGTTCGCGACCGCTTCCTCGGCGTCATCGAGGGCCGGGCGAAGTCCGGACGCAACGGGTCGGTGTGGCAGGTCGAGACGGTTCGCGCACTGCAGGAGCGGGGCCTGGCTCGACCGCAGGCGCTGGCCGAGATGCTGCACCTGTACTGCGAGCGGATGCACAGCAACGAGCCCGTCCACACCTGGGACGGTCCGGCAGGCCGGTGATCGTCCGCGCGTACGTTGGAATTCATGACCGAATCAAGGGACTTCAACGTCATCGACTGGGACAGCGCGTACCGCGAAGAGGGTGAGTTCGTCGGACCGCCGCCGTGGAACATCGGTGAGCCACAACCCGAACTCGCGGCGCTGATCGCCGACGGCAAGGTGCACGGCGACGTGCTCGATGCCGGCTGCGGGCACGCGGAACTGTCCCTGGCGCTGGCCGCCGAGGGCTACACCGTAGTGGGCATCGAGTTGACGCCGACCGCGGTCGTCGCCGCCAGGAAGGCAGCCGAGGAGCGCAACCTGCCGAACGCGACCTTCGTGCAGGACGACATCACCAGTTTCACCGGTTTCGACGGCAGATTCAGCACGATCATCGACTCGACGCTGTTCCACTCGCTACCCATCGAGGGCCGCGACGGCTATCAACAGTCCGTGTACCGGGCAGCCGCGCCAGGGGCCGCATATTACGTGCTGGTCTTCGCGAAGGGCGCCTTCCCCGCCGAGTTGGAGCAAAAGCCCAACGAGGTCGACGAGGCCGAACTGCGCGCCGCAGTGGGCAAGTACTGGGAGATCGACGAGATCCGCCCAGCCTTCATTCACGCCAACATGCCGTCGGGACCCAACGCGCCGTTCCAACTTCCGCCGCACGACCGCGACGGCAAGGGCCGGACGAAGATGCCCGCCCTCCTGCTGACGGCGCACAAGGGTTAGCGCGGAGGCGGGACCTAGGCACTGACGGCGACCAGCGCCGCCGCGAGGCTCCCGAGATCGTCGGCGGTGACGTCGACGTGGGGAGACACCCGCAGCGCCGGGCCGGCCATCTCGCCGGGCGCGCGTTCGGCGCCCGCGTAGGTGGTGACGATCCGGTGTTCGGCGATGAGGCGCGCCCGGACGTCCTGTGGGTCGACACCGTCAGGTGGGGCCAGCGTGGTGATGGCGCTCGGCTCGTCGAAGGGCTCGATGACCCGCCAGCCAGGCACCTCCGCGAGCGCGGTGCGGGTCTGTGCGCCGACGTCGGCGAGCCGGGCCATGACGCGTTCCGGGCCCGCCGCGACGTGTTCACCGAGCGCGACCGAGAATGCCACCCGCGCAGCGACATTCGCTTCCGCATGAGTCAGCGACGCCAGCGTCTCGTCGCTCAACATTCCGGGCCGTGCCGCCAGCAGTCCGACGCCGCGGGGGCCTGCCGTCCACTTGCGCGACGACGAGTACACCGCGTCGGCACCGAGGTCGGAACAATCCACGTGCGCGAACGCCTGAGCGGCGTCCACGATCAGGGGGATGCCGTGCTCGCGGCAGCACGCGGCGATCGCCACTACGGGCTGGACGATTCCTCGGTGGCTGCCCAGCACGGTGAAGTGCACCATCGCCGGGGGGTCGGCTGCCAGCGCGCGGACGGCGGCGTCGGGATCGAGGCGGCCGATGGCGTCGACGGGCAACGGCGTGACGTCGAATCCGTAGCGCGCCATCGCCAACAGATTGGGGCCGTACTCGCCGGGCAGGCACGCCAGCGTTCGTGAGCCTCGCCAGTCACCGAGAAGGACGTCGAGTGCGTGACTCGAGCCGGTGGTGAACACGACGTCCCCGGCGGAGAACCCGGTGAGGGCCGCGGCGGCGGCCCGGCCCGCCTCGAGCACCGGCGAGGCGGCTTCGGCGGCCACGTAACCACCGACCTCGGCTTCGTGCCTGGCGTGCGCGGCCGCGGCGTCGATCACCGCGAACGACTGTCGCGAGCACGCCGCGCTGTCGACGTGCACGCCTGCCATCGGTGGGCGGGCGGCCCGCCAGGACGACGCCAGGGCGGTGGTCGCCGTCATTTGACGGCGAGCGAGAGCCCGAAGT
>JAOPWT010000265.1 GCA_025965555.1 Mycobacterium sp. | reverse complement strand
GATCTCAGCGCATAGCGATAACGGCATGACCCCTCGCGGGTAGCGATGGCATTCTGGACACCGTGGACTCGGTGTTGCACTTCGCCGGAAACTTCTGGTGGCTGGTCTTCCCGCTGGGCGGGGTGATCGGCGGCGGGGTCAGGGCCGTCGCCGCGGCCAACGAGCGGCGCGCCGAGCGCCGACTCGAGCGCTACCGCATCAAGCAGCAGACCAAGGTCGCGGTGGCCGAGGCGTCCGGGCGCGGCAAGGTCGACGAGGCGACTGCCCGGCGCGAGCTGGCGAAGGTCGGCGCCGAACACGACCGGGTCGACGGACGTTGGCTCGAATACGAGATGGACGTCGCCAAGCTGCTGGACTTCCCGATGATGACCGACATGCGCCAACCGCTGACGGTCGCCTTCCACAAGGCCCGCAGCCGCGCCGACCTTCTGCGGCCTGCCACCGTCGACGACGTGATCGGCGACCGCGAGGCTCAACTCGACTATCGCGACGCGGTGCACGAGTACACGGCGGCCTTCGACGTCGCCGAGGCCGAGGCGATCCGCAGGCGGCGCAGCGACTTCTCCGCAGAAGGGCAGGATCGGCTCGCGCGCGCACAACATCTGCTGCGGGTGGCATCCGACGAAGCAGCGACCCCGCACGAACGCCAGAGCGCCTACGCCAAGGCCCGCCACGAGTTGGACGGACTGGTGGTGCTGCCTGCGATCACCCGGGCGGGAATCGAGCGGCGGATCGCCGGCGAGATCGAGGCCTAGTCGGACATCGCGTAGCGCTGCAGCGTGGGTCCGAGCCAGTCGATCAGCTCATCCTGACTCAGCCCGACCACGGGCGGCAACCGCAAGACGAAGCGGCACAGCGCCATGCCGAGCACCTGGGTGGCGATCAGGCCTGCCCGCCGTGGCGCGTCATCGGGCACCAGCTTGTCGATCGCGGGTAACAGCTGACCCGCGAAGATGTCGGTCATGCGTTGCGCCGCTTCGACATTGGTAGTGGCTGACCTGAGAAGCACGACCAGCGCCTCGTCGTCCTCCCAGCGGGCCAAAAAGTGCGACACCAGCGCGCGACCCAACTCTTCTGGCTCGACCTCCGACAGGTCGGGGAACTGCAGGTCGAACTCGGCCGCCGCGGCGAACAACTGATCCTTGGTGCCGAAGTAGCGCATCACCATCGACGGATCGATGTTCGCGTCGGCGGCAATGGCCCGGATGGTGGCGGCTTCGTACCCCGATTCGGCGAACCGCTCCTTGGCCGCGGCCAGGATGACGGCCTTGGTCTGATCGGCCTTGGTACCCATGCCAACGAGCGTAGGCCAACACACGTTGACTTTCCTCGAGACGTGGCGCACGATGAAAAAGTCAACATGCGTTGGTATTTGCTTCGCTCCAGGAGGATCACCATGAACGACACCGACGTCCTCATCGTGGGGGCCGGCCCCACCGGCCTCACCCTGGCCGCATCGCTGCTGATCAAAGGCGTGAACGTCACTCTCGTCGACCGCCAGGCCGAAGGCGCGAACACCTCGCGTGCGGCAGCGGTGAACGCCCGCACGCTCGAGGTGCTCGAAGGGATCGACGTGACCCGCCGACTCGTCAAGGAGGGCATCGAAGCTCCGCGGTTCGCGATCCGGGACGGCGCGAAGCAGCTGCTGTCGATCGACTTCAGCGGTTTGGAGACGACTTACCCGTTCACGCTCCTGGTCCCCCAGTCCACGACGGAGCGGCTCCTGCTCGACCGCGTGCGCGAGTTGGGTGGCGACGTGATCCGGGCCAAGGCGCTCACCACGGTCACCCAGGACACCGATGGCGTGACCGCGACGTTCGAGGACGCCGACACCATTCGCGGCCGCTACGTCGTGGGCGCCGACGGCATGAACAGCACCGTCCGCGTGCAGGCGGGCATCGGTTTCTCCGGCGGCGCGTACGAGCACTCATTCGTGCTCGCCGACGCCGAACTAAGCGGCGACGCCCCCACCGACGAGGTGCGCCTTTTCTGGGCGAACGAAGGCCTGACGGTCGTCGCCCCGCTGCCCAATGGCGACTTCCGCATCGTCGCACCCGTGGACGATGCGCCCGAGGTGCCGACGGTCGAGTTCGTTCAGCAGATCCTCGATGCTCGCGGCCCCGGCGGCATCACCGTGACCGGCATTTCGTGGGGGTCGCGGTTCCGGATCCACCACCGCGTCGCCGATACGTACCGCGCGGGCCGAATGCTGCTCGCCGGCGATGCCGCCCACGTACACAGCCCGGCAGGCGGCCAGGGCATGAACCTGGGCATCCAGGACGCAATCGAACTGGCCGACGCGTTGACCGCGGCGCTCGACGGCGGGTCCGACTCGCTGCTCGACGAGTACAGCGCCACTCGGCGGCCGATCGCCCAGCAGGTCGTCGAACTGACCGACCGGCTGACCAAGCTCGCCACCCTGCCCCGCGCGCTTCGCCCGGTACGCAACGCGATGCTCGGCGTCATCGGCCACATCCCGCCTGCAACGCGCGCGCTGGCATCGCGACTGTCCGGCCTGGTGTACCGCTGAGGGTTTGGCCTGCCGCAGTCACCGGGAACCATGACCGCATGAGCGAGCAGAGAACGTACCCCCCAGGCGTCCCGAGCTGGATCGACACCGTCGCCCACGACCTCGACGAGGCCAAGCGCTTCTATGCGGGCCTCTTCGACTGGACGTTCACCGACGCCGTGCCCGCCGAGGCGCCGGGCAACTATCTGATCGCCACCATCGGCGGTGAGGACGTCACCGCGATCGCGTCAGCGGAGTCCGAGGACGAGGCCGTCACGTGGCGGACCTACCTCGCCGTCGACGATGCCGACGCCGCCGCCAAGGCCGTGCAAGCGGCAGGCGGCTCCGTGACCCTGGCTCCGGTCGACGCCGGACCGGGGGGACGCCTGGCGGGATGTGTCGATCCGCGCGGCGCCGAGTTCCGACTGTGGCAGGCCCGCCAGCGACCAGGGGCCCAACTGGTCAACGCCCCGGGCGCCTGGAACTTCAGCGACCTGCAGACGACCGATCCGCACGCGGCCGCCACGTTCTACTCGCCGCTGTTCGGCTGGGAGGTCGACGACGTCGGGTACGCGAGCATGGTCCGCAAGCCCGGCTACGGCGACCACCTCGCCGCAACCGTTGACCCCGACATCAGGAAAC
>JAOPWT010000264.1 GCA_025965555.1 Mycobacterium sp. | reverse complement strand
CCAGCGAGGTGCTGCACTGCGGACGGGCCAAGCGGATCGCCCCGGCCGCGCACCGGATCGTGCTGCTCTCGCGTGATCGCGGCTGCACCAAACCCGGCTGCACCGTCCCCGGATACGGCACCCAGGTGCATCACACCAACGGCTGGAAGAACGACGGGCAGACCAACATCGACGAAGAAGTCCTGGCCTGCGGGGCCGATAACCGCCTCGCCGAAACGGGGTGGACCACCCGTATCCGCCACGGCATCGCCGAATGGATTCCGCCCCCACACCTCGACGTCGGCCAACCCCGCATCAACTACTACCACCACCCCCAACGCCTCCTCGCCGACCCATGACGACGAGGACCAGGGTGGCTAACCGGCGCCGTCGTAGCGGACCTGCTGGGCATGGCCATTGGTGTGTCCGGCCATCGCACCTTCGGACTCGAAGACGCGCCCGCGGCGCTCGGCGGCTGTGCTGCCACTGAACAGCGACGCGTCGGTCAAGTCGCGGCTGGCGGCGGTGTCATGAGTCTCCAGGGTCGACGCCTGCCCGCCGAATTGCTCGACGCGCCAACGGGGTAGCGCGCCGGGATTGGTGCGTTGCAGCCACGCGGTGATGCCCTCCCGGACGTGGCAGCGCAGGTCGAACAGGGCAGGCGCGTTGGATGCACTGACCAACATGCGGACCCGCAGGTACCCGCCCACGCAGTCGGTCACCTGCACGATGCCGACCCTGCCGTCCCAAAGGTCGTCGATGGACAGCAGGCGCTCCAACTCTTCGCGCATGGCGTCGATGGGCACGGTGAAGTCGAGATCGAACTCGGCAGTGCCGAGCAGCTCGGTCGCGTTGCGCGTCCAGTTCTGGAAAGGGGTGGTGGTGAAGTAGGTGCACGGCAGGACCAGGCGTCGCTCGTCCCACAGATGAACGACCACGTAGGTCAGCGTGATCTCCTCGATGCGGCCCCACTCGTCCTCGAGCACCACGACATCGCCCACGCGGATGGCATCGGAGAAGGCGATCTGGATGCCGGCGAACACCGCGCCCAGCGATGTCTGGGCGGCGAGTCCCGCCACGACCGACAGCACACCCGCCGAAGCGAACAGGGTCTTGCCGATGTCGGTGAAGGTCGGGAACGTCATCAATGCGGCAGCGAGACCGAAGCCGACGACGATGGCGATCACCAGCCGACGCAGCACCGTGACCTGCGTGCGGACCCGTCGACGATGCCGATCGGCGTCCGTCAAACCCGTGTCCCCGCCACCGAATCGTGCAATGGCCTGGTGTTCGATCACCTTCACGAAACTCGCGACCACCCACGTGCTTGCCGCAATGCCGGCGATGACCACCGCGTGATCGATCCATCCCCGCCAGGACGCCGACGGGTCGATGACACGCTTCGCCGCGATGCCGGTCGCGATCACCATGAACAGGGCGCGAAAGGACAGTCGGGTGAAGCGGGAGATGTCGGTGACCAAGGCGCTGCGGCGGCCGACGCGCTGCAGCGTCCAAGACAGTGCGGCACCCGCCACGTAGGCAACGGCGATGGCTGCGCATACCCAGGCTATCGAGATGGCGACATGGGTCATTGAGGTCAAATCCTCGGACATTGGACTCTCTACTCCCGTAGATCGGGTTCAGGGGGTCAGATCCCGACGCTACGGGAGGTCTGCAGTCCCGTCGACTCGAACGGCGCCATGATTCGAGGCGCAATGAATCCCAGATGAGATCACCGTCACAGTGTGAAAGATGCTCAGCCGCTTCCCATTCCGCAGCGGCGAAGTCATCGAGGGCCTGGCCCGCGGCGAACTACGTCGTACTGTGCCATCCGCTGATGCCGACGATGATGAGCCGCAGCTGCTTGACGGCGGTGTGCCGGATCTCCTCGAGCGCGTTGGCGTCCGCCGCGTCTTCGATGGCCTCTGCGATCGAGATCATCGAGTTGACGAACAGGCTGGACAGGATGTTGAGGTCCTCGGCGCTCCAGTCGTTCAGCCCGGGAAAGCGAGTCAGGTCGATCGCCAGTTCGGAGGTGATCAACCGGATCTCGGTGCGGATCGCGTAGCGCAGTACCGTAACGCCGCTATTGCGTTCCCGGCCGATGAAGCGCCAGTGCTCGCGGCGCTCGTTGACTCCGGCAATGAGGATGTCGACGGTGGATTCGATGATCCGGCTCGGATCCAGCTTGCCCGCCCTCGCGCCGCGCAACATGTCGCGCAGTGCGCGGAACGACTCGTCGATGAGCACCAGGCCGAGTGCCTCCATCGAGTCGAAGTGACGATAGAAGGCTGCGGGCACGATGCCGGCCTCGCGGGTCACTTCGCGCAGGCTGAGCGCGCTGAAGCTCCGTTCCTCCAGCAGCCGCAGCGCCGCCGCCACGATGGCCCGCCGAGTGGCTTCCTTGCGTTCTTCGCGAGATAGCGAGTCGCGGGAGGAACGTGAGGTCCCCGAGCGTCCCGAGCGGGGCGTTCGTGAACTGGGCGTACGTTCGTTCACTGTGTGAAACCTACCACAACCTGGCCGAATCGATTGACGGTTCCGGGTTATGGAGCGCACGGTATACACATGTTCACTGAAACGAAGACGCTGAGCCTGCGGGACAGAGTGTTGCGGTCACCGCTGGTAGACCTGCTCACCGGACCGCACGGCGTCGATCGCTACACGGAGCTCGTCGAGCCCACCTGGACGCTGGGTGACTCCCGCGCCAAGGTGGTCGCGGTCCGTCGGCAGACGCCCCGCAGCGTCACCCTCACTCTTGAACCCAACGCGGCCTTCGCGGCCGGACCCGCCCTGCGCGCAGGCCAGCACGTCAACCTCACCGTTGAGGTCAACGGCCGCAGGCAGACCCGCTGCTACTCGCCCGCCAACGCCGAGGGCGACCGGCTGCTCGAGCTGACTATCGGCGTCCACGACGACGGCCTGGTCTCCCAGCACCTCTTCCACAACGCCCGCCCCGGCATGGTCGTCGGGCTCGACTGCGTGGGTGGGGACTTCGTGCTCCCGACCGTCAGGCCCCGTCGCATCCTGTTCGTCTCCGGCGGCAGCGGCATCACGCCGGTGCTGTCGATGCTCCGCACTCTGACATCGGAGCGCAGCCGAAGCCGCTCGGATCGAGAGATCACCTTCATCCACCACGCCCGCACTCCGCAGGAGGCCTGCTACCGCGACGAACTCGCCGCGATGCCGGGCGTTCGCGTTCTGCACGGGTACTCCCGCGCGGCCGAGCCGGGCGACCTGGCCGGCTATTTCAGCACCGAGCACCTCGGCGACATGACGAACCCCGACGCGGTGTTCGTCTGCGGTCCGCCCGCGCTCGTCGAGGCGGTCCGCAAGATCTTCGCCGACGCCAGCTTCGAGACCTTCGTCCCACCCGTGTTCGCCGTCCCGACGGAGGCCTCCGGCGGAACGGTCACGTTCGCCGACAGCGGCGTCGACGTCACCGACGACGGGCGCTCCCTGCTGGAACAGGCCGAAGCGGCCGGGCTCTCCCCGGAGAGCGGATGCCGAATGGGTATCTGCCACACCTGTACCCGTCGCAAAACCAGCGGCGCGGTCAAGAATCTCATCACTGGCGCCGTCTCGACGGCCGACGAGGAGGACGTGCAGATCTGCGTGTCCGTCCCCGTCGGCGACGTCGGCCTGTCGCTTTAGAAACCACACCGGACTCGAAAGGAACAGCCATGACTGCGTTGCTCGAGAACACTATTGAAGAGAACGTCGCCGACGTTCTGCCCGCCCCAATCCAACAGGCCATCACCAAGGTCGTCGGCGGCAAGCCCGTCACGATGACGCCCGAGATGGCCGACGCCTTCGGTGCCGAACTCGATGCCCTCCGTGAACGCGTGGTCGCCGATCTCGGTGAGCGTGACGCCACCTATATCCGCCGCGTCATCAAGGCGCAGCGGGCGCTCGAGGTCGGTGGCCGGGCCCTGCTGTTCGCAGGCGTTCTGCCGCCGGCATGGCTCGCGGGCACCGCGATGCTGGCCGCGTCGAAGATCTTGGACAACATGGAGATCGGCCACAACGTCATGCACGGCCAGTACGACTGGATGGGCGATCCCGCGCTGACGAGCCGCAACTTCGAGTGGGACTCGGCCTGCCCGAGCGAACAGTGGCGCCACTCGCACAACTACATGCACCACACCTACACCAACATCGTCGACATGGACCGCGACATCGGCTACGGCATCCTGCGGATGAGCGAGGACCAGCGGTGGGTGCCCTACTACTACGGCAACCCGGTCTATGCGTTCCTCCTGATGGTGCTGTTCCAGTACGGCGTCGCACTGCACGAGCTGGAGACCGAGCGCATCCGGTCCGGCGAGATCAGCATCGCCGACAAGCGCGAGACCCTTGCAGGCATCTGGCGAAAGGTGAAGCGGCAGACGCTGAAGGACTACGTCGCCTTCCCGCTGCTGGCCGGACCGTTCGCGCCCTGGGTGTTCA
>JAOPWT010000230.1 GCA_025965555.1 Mycobacterium sp. | reverse complement strand
GTCGCCGTCGAGGCCAACCTCGCGGCCTTCCGTTGGGGGCGCGTCGCGATCGCCGACCCGGCGCGCTTCGGCGACGCGGTCTCACCCAACCGCGACCGGCTGGCGCTCCCACTGCCGGAGCGCGTCCTTGCCGGCACGACGTTCACCGGACGACTCGGTGACCTCGTGGCACGGCGGGCCGCGAACCTGGTCCAGTTCCAGAGCGAGAAAGTGGCGCGGCGGTACGTGACAGTTCTGCAGTCGATCTGGAGTGCCGAGTGCGCGGCGTCCGATCGCACCGACTTCAGCGAAGCCGTCGCCAACGGGCTCTACAAATTCACCGCGTACAAGGACGAGTACGAGGTGGCGCGTCTACTGACCGATCCGCAGTTCGTCTCCTCCGTCCGATCGGAATTCCCGGCCGGGGAGAACCTGACCTACCGGCTGCACCCGCCGATGCTGCGAGCCCTCGGGCGGAAGAAGAAGATCGGTCTCGGACCGAGGAGCCACGTCGCGCTGCGCCTGCTTGCCAAGGGAAAGCGGTTGCGGGGCACCAAGTTCGACCCGTTCGGCTACGCGCACGTCCGCAGGGTCGAACGCGGCCTGCTCGCCGAGTACGTGGACATCGTCACGCGACTGGCCGCCCAACTCGATCCGGAAGGCTACGACCGGGCCGTCGAGATCGCCTCGCTCACCGACGTCGTCCGCGGATACGAGGACATCAAGCTCGCCAGCGTGGCTGTTTATCGCGATCGGCTGCGCGCTCTGGGCATCGGAGCCGAGTAGTCACCGCACCACGCGGAACGTGCGCATGGTCGGGTCGACGGGATCGGGAAGGGTCATTCCCGCCTCGGCCCCGGAACGCAGGTATCCGATGATGGGCTCGGTGAGTTGCTCGCCAGGAACGATCGCAGGAATCCCAGGCGGGTACGGGGTGACCTGCTCAGCGGCGATGCGTCCGGCAGCCCTGTCGAAGGGCACCATCTCCGTCGCGCCGAAGAACGCATCGCGCGGCAACATGACCGTCTGCAATTCCAGTTCATCCGGCGAGGGCAGGTGAATCGACGTCGGCCGATCGAATCCGGGAGCCGCCTTGCGCCACCGCCAGAGGGCGTCGACCAGCCGTTCGGTGCTCTTCGCGTCGTCCGCGAACGACAGCGTGGCCAGGATGCGACGGTGATCTGACATGCCGACGTCGAGCTGACAGTGTTCGCGCAACCAGTCCGCGGTTTGGTAGCCGCTGCAGCCGGTTGCGGACACCTCGATGAGCACCTGCAGACGGTCCAGGTCATGGGACGCCTCCGCACCGAGCAGCTCGTGGTCCATGACTTCGACGTCGGGGATCTCCTCGATCGCCTCGCGCGTCTCGGCCGCCAAACGCAATGCGGCGCCGAATAATTCGCGGCCGGACTCGACCATCTGCCGCCGCCAGCCGTCCATCGCGGCGTACACCATGACGTTGGGGCTGGTCGTCATCAGCAGGTCCGCGCACTTGGACAGACGCTGCCGGTCCACCAGGTCGCCTTGGACGTGAAAGACCGAGCCCTGCTCGAATCCGGCACCCATCTTGTGGACGCTCACGACGCAGACGTCGGCACCGGCGTCCATCGCCCAGGTGGGTAGGTCTTCGTGAAATGGCAGGTGCGCGCCCCACGCCTCGTCGACGATGAGCGGCTTACCCCGTTCGTGGCACACCTCGGCGATGCCCGCCAGATCAGCGCAGGTGCCGTAGGGGCTCGGGCTGACGATGAGCGCACCTGCGGCGTCCGGATGGGCACGCCACGCCTCGGCGACCTGAGCGGGCGACGGGGGATGCGACAGATGCCGCAACGAATCCCACTGCGGCGAGATCCAGCGCGGCTGTACACCGGCGAAGATCAGCCCGGCCACCACGGACTTGTGACTGTCGCGGCCCAGCAGCAGGCTGCCGTCACCACCTGCCACCGCCAGCATCGCCGCCTTCACCGACAACGAGCTGCCGCAGGTGGAGAAGAATGCGTCCGACGCACCGACGGCGTCGGCCATCAACTCCTCGGCCCTTGCCAGATAGCGACCGCTACTTCGCCGGTCGTCGAGTCCGTTGCTGGCCAGCACGTCGTCACGGAACGGCTCGCGGCCGAGGACCTCGAGTACGCGAACGTCGGTGCCATTGCCTTGGCGATGCGCCGGTGGGGTGAAGCCGTACCGCCCTCGCGCGTGGTAATCGGCCAGAGCATCCAGAAGTGGCGCCTGAGAGTGATCCATGAAAGTCGCTGTACCCACGGCGGAATTGCCACAACCCGGCACGAATGGGATCGGTTGGCGGGGGTATCTGCAGGTGATGAGTTTCACCGCCGTGCTCGTCGTGGACATGCTCAACGCCTACCGCCACCCCGATGCCGACAAGCTGATCCCCAACGTCGTCCCGATCATCGACCCACTCAAGGGATTGCTTGCCCGTGCCCACGCGAGCGACGACGTCGACGTGGTGTACATCAACGACAACTACGGTGACTTCACCGCCGACCATCGCGACATCGTCGCCGCCGCGCTCGATGGACGGCGCCCGGATCTGGTGGAGCCCATTGTGCCGCCAAGGGACTGCCGGATGTTGACGAAGGTGCGCCACAGCGCCTTCTATTCGACGGCCTTGGGCTACCTGCTCGGCAGGCTGGAGACGAAACGGGTGATCATCACCGGGCAGGTGACCGAGCAGTGCATCCTCTACACGGCCCTCGACGCGTACATCCGACACTTCGAGGTCGTGATTCCGCCGGACGGGATCGCGCACATCGACGCCGACCTCGGTAGTGCCGCATTGCAGATGATGAACCAGAACATGGCTGCGCGACTGTTGCCTGCCGCGCAATGTGTATGACGGCCGCGTTCGGGTGACGAAACGGTCAATATCTGCTGAACCGCTGTTACGCCCTTGCCTTGTCCCTGAGAATGTGAACATTCGGGGGAACCTTCTCAGACGGGTGAAAGACCATGAGTGAAACTCAAGCCGACGGCGGGAATGCAGCACCCAACGGGGTGAACATCACGGCACGGGTATGCGTCTTCCCGAGTACGGACAAGGAAGCACATGGCGTCGTGGTCGACGACTTCGGCGACACGGTCGGAGTTCCCGTCGAAATCGGCGGAAACCTCATTGCCGGGCCTGCGCGGCGGTGGGCGGTGATGCTCGATGACGACAACCTCGTCTTCGTCGACAGTGATCAACTCGTCGCCGAGTAGCCGGCCGGTCTGGCAGTTGCGAAAAACTGTGTGACGGATTCCGCACTCGGCCCCTCCCGAGCCGCTGGGCGCGCGTTTTGGGTCGTTCGCCGCGGGTATCTACCGATGATCCGGTGCACTTCGGTGCCATTTCCACGGCGGACGGGAGTTGACGATGAAGGCAGTCACCTGGCACGGCAAGCGAGACGTGAGGGTGGAGCAGGTTCCCGACCCGAAAATCGAAGAGCCGAACGACGCCATCATCGAGGTCACGTCCACCAACATCTGCGGCTCGGATCTGCATCTCTACGAGGTACTTGGAGCCTTCATGACGCCCGGCGACGTCCTAGGGCACGAGCCGATGGGCATCGTCCGCGAGGTGGGCGAGGACGTCTCCAATCTGTCCGTCGGCGACCGGGTGGTGATCCCGTTCCAGATCTCCTGCGGCAGCTGCTACATGTGCGATTTGAAGCTCTATACCCAGTGCGAGACCACCCAGGTTCGCGATCAGGGCATGGGCGCGGCCTTGTTCGGCTACTCAGAACTGTATGGGGCGGTACCCGGCGGGCAGGCAGAATTGTTGCGGGTGCCCCAAGCTCAGTTCACCCACATCAAAGTTCCCGACGGACCGCCGGACTCGCGATTCGTCTACCTCTCCGACGTGCTGCCCACTGCCTGGCAGGCGGTGGCGTATGCCGACATCCCGGACGGAGGCTCGGTGACCGTGCTTGGCCTCGGCCCGATCGGTGACATGGCGGCACGCATTGCGAACCACCTCGGCTACGACGTCATCGGCGTCGACATGGTGCCCGAACGGCTCGCCCGGACCGCGGCCCGCGGGATCCGCACCATCGACCTCAAGCAGATCGACTTCCCGATCGGAGACGCGATCCGCTCGATGACCGACGGTCGAGGGACGGACTCCGTGATCGACGCCGTGGGCATGGAGGCTCACGGATCTCCCGTGGCGAAGATCGCGCAGCAGGTGACCGGACTACTGCCCGACGCGATTGCCAAGCCGATGATGAAGAAGGCCGGGGTCGACCGCCTCGACGCGCTCTACTCGGCGATCGACATCGTTCGACGGGGCGGCACGATCTCACTCATCGGGGTGTACGGCGGCATGGCGGATCCGCTGCCGATGCTGACGCTGTTCGACAAGCAGGTCCAGCTCAGGATGGGGCAGGCAAACGTGAAGCGCTGGGTCGACGACATCATGCCGTTGCTTACCGACGATGATCCGTTGGGGGTTGACACCTTCGCCAGTCACGTCGTCCCTCTCGACGAAGCGCCCCACGCGTACGACATCTTTCAGAAGAAACAGGACAACGCGGTCAAGGTCATGCTCAAGCCGTGACCGGTGCGGGGACCGCGGCCGAGAGTTGCCCCAAGCGAATGGAATTCGGCCCCTGCGGCGGGGTTCGCTCGGACGGCCAGTGCGAGATGCGCCCGGGACCATGTTCCTTCGATGACGTGGTGCCATGGTCGGGTCCGGAGATGTCAGCGGCAGCCGTTCAGGTCCCACTGATCCTCACCGACTTCAGCTGTACTCCCTTCGACCCCGCCGACATCGCCGCAACGGCGGCCATCTTGGCGAAGTCGTGTGACGCCGTGCTCGTCGGCGAACATCAAAACCGCCCGGACTTCCCGCCCACCGTGATGGGACGGTTGCTGTTGGAAAGCGGTGCTAAGCCGTGGATCACGTTGTCCTGCCGGGATCGCAACCGCATCGTCCTCGAGCAGGAGTTGCGTGGTTTGAAGCTGACCGGCGTCCGGACGGTCTTCTGTGTCACTGGTGACGGTCGAGGGTATGACGTACGTCCCGACGTCACGCAGACCTTCGATCTCGACGGGCCACGGCTCGTCGCGCTGGCCGCTTCGCTGGACATGGTCGCCGCAGTCCCTGAGACGCCGACGGCGCCGCCGACCGCGGCTCGGCCCGCGCGACTGGTCCACAAGCAGAGGGCAGGCGCGAGTCTTGCAGTGCTCAACCACGTTCCGTCGCCGTCTGTGGCGGCGCAGTACATGGCGGCGGCTCGAGTGGCCGGGCTGACCATGCCGGTGTTGGCCGGTGTCGCCGTGTTCACCGACGTCGTCTCGGCCGCGGTGCTCCAAGGTCTGCCGGGCCTGAGAGTCGATCATCAGATGATCGAGGACGTGGTGAACGCGGCCGATCCCGTCGAGGCGGGCATCGAGGCCGCCGTCACCGAAGCGCGGGCATTGCTGTTGATCGATGGCATAGGTGGAGTGAACCTGTCCGGCCTGGCTTCGGCGAGCGGCACCCGCATGGGTGCTGAGATCAAGGCCGAGGTGGGCGCACGCATCCGGGCGGAGCGCAGTGATGGGTGACGCGATGTCCGCCGAGTTCGACACGGTCGCGCAGTGGACGGCACGGATGGCGTTGGAACTTGGCCCCGACTACCACGTGCCCGCCGGATGCCGAGGCAGCGGCAGCCCCGCTGCGCTGGACTGGTTGATCGACCAACTCGAACTCTCTCCAGGAGAGTTGCTGCTGGACTGCGGCGCAGGAATCGGAGGACCCGCAGCGTACGCGGCACGGCGCCGGTCGGTGAGTCCCGTGCTGGTGGAGCCCGAGGCGGGTGCCAGCCGAGCCGCGCAGGTCTTGTTCGGCCATCCGGTGGCACGCGCAGATGCCTCTGAGCTGCCATTCGCGGACGAAACATTCGACGCAGCCTGGGCTTTGGGTGTGCTGTGTACGACCGACGCGCAGCTTCCACTTCTGCAGGAGCTGCGTCGCGTGACGCGGTCTCTAGGTCGGGTCGGATTGCTGGTACTCGTCGCCTCGTCACCGACACTCGACGAGCAGCCCGAGGGAAATCACTTTCCCACCTTCGACTCGCTGCATCAGTTGGTGGCCGGCGCCGGCCTACGCATCGACGCCTCGGTTGGCGCAGCCGAGCTGATGTCCGTTCCAGAAGAGTGGAGCAGCCGAGTCGACACCGTGACGGCCGAACTAGGTGAGCGGTACGGGGACCACCGCGCCTGGCAGCAGGCCGAACACCAGTCCGAACTCATCGGCAAGTTGATCTCGGATGGACGGCTCTCGGCCGAACTCCTGTCGTTGCGTCAGCGTCGTTGACGCGCCACGCCGGTCAGCCATCGTCAGACGGGCGATCCGCGCCGACCTCCTCGCGCTCGTGTTCGGTTCGGCGTGCCAGTTCGTCATCGTCGACATGCTTCGGTGTCTTCCCATGCTCACGCCGGTCCGGATGGACCTCTTCGGTGGGGACCATCACGTCAGCAAGATCGTCTCGATCGTCATCAGCCATGAGCGGTCTGGTACCCGCGGTGCCGATGCCAAAACCCTCGTTACCCACCGACCAGTCGAATGAGCTCACGGGCGTTGTCGACGGCGTAGCCGTGGCCGTCGTTGTTGAAGTACACGAAGACGTCTCGGCCCTGTTGGGTCCATTCCGCGATCCTCTCGGTCCACCACTGCAGGTCGTCGTGTGAATAGGAGCCTGCGTAGAGTGCGTCGGGATGGGGTCCGTGCATGCGGACGTACACGAAGTCGGTGGTTGCCCTCAGGACACAGGGCAGCCCGGCCCCGCTCATGACGACGTAGGCGGCGCCGCGACGTTCGAGAAGCTCGTATACCGCAGGGTCATCCCACGAAGGGTGACGTAGTTCCACCGCGGCGCGGACGTTGCCTAGCAAGGCGAGGAAGTGGTCGAGTCGGGCGTCGTCGCGCTGCTGCTCCGGATGAAGCTGTACCAGTAGCACCTTGGGCCGACTGCCCAGGTCGCGCCACGCAGATTCGATGCGTTCGATCCACGGCTCGGGGTCGCGCAGCCGACGAAAATGGGTGAGCCCGCGATGCGCCTTGACCGATAGTGCGAAATCAGCGGGCAGTCGTTCGTTCCACGATCTGAACGCCGTATCCCGCGGCCACCGGTAGAAGCTGGCATTGAGCTCGACGGTCTCGAATTCCTCGACGTAGCGACTCAAGCGAGCGCCAGCCGGCAGTCCCGGCCGGTAGAGCACCCCGGTCCAGTGGTCGTAAGACCAACCGGACGTGCCGATCCTCACCGTCACGGCGCCACCTGAATACGACGAGAGACCCAGCTGGCAGCCACAGCTGGGCCTCTCCGCCGGACAGCTTCTACTGGTTGGACTTCTCGCGCTCTTCGGCCGCCTTGGCGGCGCCGCGAGCAGACTCCGCTTCGCCTTCCTTCTTGGCGACGTCGCGTTCGGCCTCGGCCTTGTCCTGCTGAGCCTGGCCCTCCCGCTTCAGGTCGTCACGTCCGGTGACGGATCCGACGGCTTCCTTGGCCTTGCCCTTGACGTCTTCGACGACGCCCTTGACGCCTTCTTCGGGTCCGCTGTTGTCGTCTGCCATGTCAACCTCTCGTCAATCTCGAATCCGGGGCGGTCCTGTCCCGCCACCCTCGCTCGATCGCATTCCCCGGCGTCTGAGCCTCAAACCCGACCGCGGCCAGCGACGGAGCTCGAGTGTCCATGGCGGCGACGACGCCTCTCCGACGACAGCGTTTCGACGCGATCGAGGCGCTGCATCGAACTGTGCTTCGTCACATATCTGGCGCCACGCTATTGCGAGTGGCGACCATTGCGGCGAATGTCCGCGGTGAGACCCTGGTCACTTGAGTCAGGCCTTCGACAATTCCGACGTCGGCCGACGAATGGAGCGAATCTTGCTGCACGCGAACGGTGAGCTGCTCCAACGCCTGTCGACAGGGGTTTTACGCAGCCGTTTCACAGCGAACGGGGATGTTGGCTAAATAAGGCCAATTCTTAATGGCGCGATGGCGATTTCGCTCGCAGCGATGATGTAACGCGGCGGGCAGTTAGTACGGTTAAGCTTATTGACGACACTTCGATGATGCCGTCGTACTTACGTGTCGGAAGGTGGATCTAAATGGCATTGACAACGAAAGTGGCCGTTGGCCTCGGTGGCGTGGCGCTGGCTCTGATGGCTGGAAGTGGGATCGCTTCCGCAGCGCCCGGCGACGCGGCGATCGTCAACTCGACGTGCACCTATCCGCAGGTGATGGCCGCGCTCAACGCTCAGGACCCGGTCGCCGCAGGGCAGCTGTCAGGCAGTCCCGTGGCCAACGCGTTCCTGCAGGACCTGATCAACACGCCGCCTTCCGGGCGGCAGGCGAAGATCGACCAGGTCCGGGCGTATCCGCAGGCGGCGCAGTACAACGGGTTGATCTCGAAGGTAGCCAATACCTGCAACAACTACTGATCGGCGAGTTCGCACCGGGTCTGCCTCCGCGCAGCCGCTGACACGAAAATGCCCACCTCCGAGCAAAGCTCGGAGGTGGGCATATTCGTTTGTCGAATCAGAGCAGTCCGAGTAACTCCAAGTCGGTGATGTACTTGACGATCACCGGTGCCGTGAGGTGCGGGATGTCCTTGTCAGGACCGATCTTCGCGTCCTGAACTGCCGCGCGGAAGTGGTCCGCCGGCGCCATGGACCCGTTGATCGGGTGCTCCGGCGACTGGTAGTTGTGCAGCAGCGGCAACAGCGACGCCTGGCGCTGCTTCTCGGGCAGAGAGCGCAGCGTGGTGTCGAAACGCGCCAGCCAGTTGGCGTAGTCGGGCACCCGAGCGACGGGGTAGCCGGCCTCGATGAGCCAGTCGACGAAGGTGTCCATGCTGATGCCGTCGTCGTAGGGATTCATCACGTGGAAGGTTTCGAATCCCTCGGTCACGCCCGCCCCAATCGTCGAGATGGCATCGGCGATGAACTCGACCGGTAGACCGTCGAAGTGCGCCCGCTGCCTGCTTCCGCCGGCATCCAGCTCGTAGAACGAGGCTGGCGCTACACCCGTCGCAACCAGACTCAGCATCATGCGGGTGAACATGTCCGGCACGTTCAGCTGGCCGGCATACGTGGTGTCCGCCATGATCATGTCGCAGCGGAACACGGAGACGGGCAGCCCGCACAGATCGTGTGCCTCGCGCAGCAGCACCTCGCCTGCCCACTTGCTGTTCCCGTAGCCGTTGGCGTAGTTGTCGCCGACCTTGCGCGTCGCGCTCATCTGCCGGATGTCTTCGTCCTCGACGAAGTGACCCGAATCGATGCCGTCGCCGACGCCGATCGTCGACACGTACACGAACGGCTTGATGCGACTGGTCAGCGCGATGCGGATCAGCTCCGCGGTACCAACGACGTTGGGTCCGAACAGCTGGCTGTACGGCAGCACGTGGTTGACCAGGGCGGCCGGATCGACGATCAGATCGACGGTGTCGGCCAACCTCTGCCAAGTCCCTTGCTCCAGGCCGAGATTCGCCTCGCCCTTGTCGCCGGCGAGCACCTCTAGATGATCGGCCAACGACCGGTAATGCTGCAGAAGCCGCGGATCGCCGCTGTCGAACGTGGCATCGAGGCGGGCTTTGGCGTCGGCATCGTTCTTGCCGCGGACGAGGCAGATGACCTTGCCCTCGACCAGGTCCATCCGCTCCAACCAGTCGAGCGCGAGATAGCGGCCCAGGAAGCCGGTCGCGCCGGTCAGCAGCACGGTGCGCACCTCGCGGCCCGTCCTCGGCAGTGCGCTGGCCGCGGACAGCGTTGCGGGATCGATGAACTCGTCCAACGTCAGATCGCGCGCATGCACCTCGGTGGCATCACGACCGTGCACCGCATCGTACGTGGGCCGCTTGGCTCCGCCCGCCCGTTGCGTCTCGACGTACGCGGCGATGGCGGCAAGGTCGCTGGCCGGGCTGACGATCACGCCGACGGGAACGTCCACGTCGAAGATCTCGCGCAGCAGATTGGCAAAGGTCAACGCCGACAACGAGTCACCGCCGAGATCGGTGAACGCCGCGTCCGGTGCCACGTCGGCCGAAGCGGCACCGAGCAGTGCGCCCGCAGCCCGCCCGACCGTCTCCAACACTGGCCGCTGAGCGCCGTCCTGCCGCAGGGAGCGCAACACGTCGGCCTGGCCGTCGGCCAGATCGATGTACAGCTGCTCCAGTTCCGGGCCGTAGAACTCCTTGAGCTTGGGGCGGGCCAGCTTGCGGATTCCGGTGAGGAGGCCGTTCTCCAAGGTGAAAGGTCTTGTCTCGACCAGGAAGTCGCGAGGAATCTCGTAGGACTGGAGTCCGGTCTCCCGCGCGACGCTCTGCAGTGCCTCGGCGAGCAGAGGCTTGACCGCGGCCACGTCCCCTCCGGCGCCGGCGAGTGCGTCCTCGGTAGGCACGACCACCGCCAGTAGATAGGAGCGGGAACTGTTGCCGTACACGAAGATCTGCCGCACGGACTGGTGTCCGCCGTAGGCCGCCTCGAGTTTGGAGACCGTGACGAACTCACCCTGCGAAAGCTTCAGCACGTTGTTGCGGCGATCTACGTACGTCAACCGGTCGGGGCCGATTTCGGCGAAGACGTCACCGGTGTGGTACCAGCCGTCGGCGTCGAAGAGCTCGGCCGTGACGTCTGGACGCTTGTAGTAACCGGGGATCACATCCGCTGACTTGACCCACAATTCACCACGGGGATGCGGCCGGTCGGTGCCGAAGTAGCCCAGATCGGGGACGTCGACCAGCTTGTAGTCGATCAGCGGTGGGCGGCGGATCTGGTCGTCGACCAGGACGACGCCGTCCTCGGTGGAGCCGTAACCGTTGATGAGGTGGATGTCGATGAATTCCTCGACCCAGGCCCGCAGCTCCGGTGAGATCGGGGCCGAGCCCGTCATCGCCGAGAACTGGCGTCCCCCAATGAGACTCTCGCGTTGCTCGGCCATCACCTCCAGTTCGACGGCCGCACGGTCGGCACCGCCGGCAATGGTGCGCCGATCGACTTCGCTCTGCACCTCCTGGAACAGCATTTCCCAAATGCGGGGGACGAGGTCGAGCTTCGTCGGGCGCACCAGCGCGAGGTCCTCGAGCAGGGTCGACAGGTCACTCTTGGCGGCGAAGTATGCCGTCCCGCCGTTACCCAGCGTCGAGTACAGGATGACGCGACCCATCACGTGGCTGACGGGCATGAAGCTCAAGGTGATGGCGGGGAGCTTGTTCTCGGTGTCCCAGTCGGGGCTGAACCAGCCGCGCCAGCAGTTGGCCATCAGGCGGTCGGTGTACATGGCCCCCTTGGGCGTTCCCGTGCTGCCCGAGGTGTAGATCAGCAGCCGAAGGGCATCGCGGTCGCCACGCAGGGCTTCCGGTCCGTCGGAGTGCTGAGCGCCCTGTGTGATGACGTCCTCGAGTGCCTCGACACTGACCTTCAGCTCGGACAGGCGTGCGGTGGCGGACTCGAATGCCTCGCGATGGTCGTCGATCTGGGGGTGGTAGTCGAACACCACCAGGCGCACCGGTGCGTGCGCGGTCAGCGAGAGTTCGACGGCGTCGTCGAGGTGATCCACGCTGGAGAGGATCGCGACCGGCTCGGTCTCGATCAAGATGGGGTGCAGTTGCGGTACGGGTGCGCTGGTCTGGAGCGGGACGGCAACCGCACCGGTGAGGGACAGCGCCATGTCGACGACGGCGTAGTCGGCGCTGGTGAATCCGAGCGTCGCGACGCGGTCGCCGGGCTGAACGGGGTTGCCCGAGAGGGCGTCGGCAAGGGCGCGGACGCGTCCCCACGTCTCGCCGTAGGTCAAGGTGTCGAAACGGGGCTGTAACTCGGCGACCGTGCGGCCGGAGTCGTCGGTGACGAACTCGACTGCGCGCTGACCAAGAGCGGGCCGGTCGGCGTAGCCCGTCATCACGGTGCGGATCACGTCGGTGAGTAACGTGTTGGGGGCGTCGAGTGCGGCGGTGATCGATGGATCAGGTTGGGCGGCAATGAGTTGCGGGTCGCCGGAACCCGAGCCAGAGGTCAACGTGTCGAAGCGACGGGATAGCCGTGCCTCGCGGGCGTTGGCTGGAGTTGACATGAAATCTCCTCTGACAATCAGGAATTCGAATCGCTAATAGGCGCCTCAAAACGGGCACCAATCGAAAAACTACGTTAGCGAAACTAAATATTCCTGGACACTTGCTGTGTGCGCGTCCAGGTGTGCCCCGAAGTGCCGCGCAGCCAGTGCCGACCACGCCGGGCGACTGCGGCCATCAGTTACCGGTTCGCGTCGAAGCCCGCGCCGACCGTAGCCGCCATGACGTGGTGTTCACCGGACCATTCAGCCGGCTGTCGACCGCCCGGGCACACCAGCGGCCTCCCGCTCGGGAGGGTGTTCATGGCGCGTCTGTGGCGCCGACGCGTTTCGTCGCGGTGACTCATCTCACCGTGCCGTCAGCCCGTCAGGAGGTCGACGGCGCCGCTCGACACCACCAGCGCGACGATGAATGCGGCCGCTGCCCAGATGAAGGCAGCCGACGACGATCGCGATGGCGGGGCCGCCGTGCGGGGAGGCCGCGAGGGTCGCGAAGGTCTTGGACATGGCCGCATGGTGGCACGACGACCATTGGTTTCGGCTGCCAACTACCTTGCCGCCACCTGGCGGACGGTCAACTACCCGGCCACTCGCCGGTCCACTTCTCGAACACCCGCGCGCCCTGACGATCTATCACGGTCTTGACCACCGAGAAGATGACGCCCTGCAGGGCAGCCGCCAGCAGAATCTCCTTGAACGGGTACTCGGTCTGCAGGGCGGTCGGCGGATCGGGCTTTTCGCCCGGCGCCGCGCGCTGCCAGACCTGCTTGAAGATGGCGCCGGCCACCAGTCCGCCCAGTACGGAGCTGACCAGTCCCACCGGACGGTAGAGGATCTTCGCGGTGGTGGATGGCGGCTTGCTGGTCATCGTGTGCTCCTTCGAAGATTCGGGATGGCGGCACGACCGTCAGTGACGGCGCCGCCAGAGGACGATGCCGAGGACGACCGCCGCGGCAGCGACCGCGACGATCGGAACGGCCCGCTTGACCGAGCCGTCGGCATCGGTGGTGTGCTCGATGACCGTGTCCATGGCCTCGTGGGCCTTCTCCACGACGCGATCCTTGGCGTCCGCCGCTGCCTCGCCGGCCCGCGCCTTGACGTCGAGCTTGTCCGTAAGCGCATGCGTCGTCTGACCGAGATCGGCACGCGTGCGCTCGATGTCGGCCTGTAGATCGTCCACGCCTGCGTCGGGTCCCGGTTCGGGACGGGGGGGTTGATCAGGTGCGGTCATGGCGGGCGTCCTTCACTTCCTGGATGTCTTCCTTCACGTTGGTCACCGTCTGGTGCGGCACCGGCGACGCCTCCTGGACCTGCCGCTTGCCGGTCAGGGCGGCGATGCCGCCGATGGCGAGCAGTACCGCCCCCACGATCAAGGCCGACGCCCACACCGGCAGGACGATGGAGATTGCAGCGACTGCCGCCGCGATCAGAGTCGCCACGCCGAAGACGGCGAATACGCCCGCGACGCTGAACAGTCCGGCGCCCACGCCGGCATGCTTGGCCGATTCTTGGAATTCCTTCTGTGCCAACCGAATCTCGTCGCGGACGAGGCGCGACGTCTGCGCGGTCAACTGGCTGATCAGTTCGCCGGTGGAGGCGCTCTCGGTCGGAGTCGAGCCAGCACTCATGACAACTCCCTTTCGTACGTCCGGAGAAACTCTCGGTTTTTCCGGCATTGCCCGCTCCCCGCGCGCTTGAAACCTGCGAGAACACTTCAGTGATGGCTGGCGAGCCGCGCGGAGTACCGCCGATATCCGGCACGCAGTGCGATCGACTGCGTGTCGATGCGGGCGACGCGGCGACCCGGCCTGCCATCTGGGCGTACGGGCAGATGCCCAGCACGCCGACGGGGATGACCCAAGCCAACGCGATGCCGAAAACGGGACCCGACGACGGCAGTGGTGACCAGGTCGCCGATGTCGAGGAAGCCGCCGATCGCCGTCAGGACGCCGAGTGCGACGGCGAAGATATTCTTCACGAAGCACGCTGCAAGGAAAGGTCTTTCACAGCGCGGGCATCCCCGAGCTGCACCGCGGCCAATGTGCTGGTGGATCGATGGTCGCCTGCGCCAGCTGGCCGAACACCGGTAGACCGACGCACGCGACCAGCACGACTGCCAACGCAATGCGGCGCGCGATCCTCATTGGCCCTCCTGCCGTACAGGTGTAGGGCGATCACC
>JAOPWT010000224.1 GCA_025965555.1 Mycobacterium sp. | reverse complement strand
GAATGGGATTGAAACCGACCTGACCCCGACCTCTAATCCGAATCAATGTCGGGGCGTTCCAAGACAACTGGTTTCAGGCAGGTCCGGCCGGTGGGGATAATGTCAATGATAGACGACTCAATTCGTCTCGAAATAGACCGCATATGAGGGTCTCAGAACTTAGTGTCGGAGTCGCCATGAAGGCCGACCGAAGCTTGCGGGTGTTCTCGTTCTCCTCGCGGAGGAGGTACCAGCCTGACCAGGTGACGTCCTGAGCGGCAGTCCTCGAACTGTCGGGTACTCCCCGTCGATGTCGAGCCGGCCGCACTCGGCTAGTAATCGATGTCCAACAGATGCAGCGCCTCGCGGTCGGCCTGCACAGTTTGATCAGCCGCTCCAGGTCACACCAGTGTGCGTGCATCTCCAGCGCCGCGGTGCGGGCGGTGATGGAGCCAGTCAAGTAGGTGCATTCTAGGGGCGTGCCGCCGTTGTACCGCGAGAGCATGGCGGCGGAACGTCGTGCATACAAAATGTTAGCGACGGCCACCGACACATTCCGACTGACGCGACCGTAGAGGCTATGCCACTTAGTTCGAGAAGGGACGCACCACCAACGACGCCACGCACTCGGCCCCGGACGTTTGATGTCGGCGACAAGAACGTCATACCCGTGTCTGCCGCAGCGAGCTGCTTAGTGGTGGAACAGCAGCCCGCCCTGGTCTGCTCCTCCGTAGGGGTGGTACTGAACGTGGGGCGGGGGAGTCTTGATCTGAACGTTGCCCGGCGACTGGCAGACGGTTCCCGAGCAGGACTGCTGATTGGCTGCGAAAGCCGCCGGTGCGGCGGCGATCGCCACGGCGGCAGCACCCGCCGCCAGCAGTGGTGTGATGTACGTCAGTTTCATTCCCATGATGGCACTCCTTAAAGCGCTAAATTATTGTGTGTTGCTGTACGGAATTAGCGTCGCCCGCCACCGCTGATAATTCACTGAGGGCCGCTGAAAACCTGCTCAACATCCCTCAATACCCCCGTGAGCTGGAATCGTCCTTTACCTGCCAGCATCCAGAGGCGCTGCCTGGTACCTGATATGGCGCGGTAGGGGATATACCGCCCGAACACCGTTCGTCTCCGCTGCTCCAGCGCGGCGACAATTATTCCCAGTGGCGGACTTCCAGCAATACACGACTGCCATGGGAAAGTGGCGATTGAATGGGATTGAAACCGACCTGACCCCGACCTCTAATCCGAATCAATGTCGGGGCGTTCCAAGACAACTGGTTTCAGGCAGGTCCGGCCGGTGGGGATAATGACAATGATAGACGACTCAATTCGTCTCGAAATAGACCACATATGAGGCAATAGCTGGCCCGTCAGAGTTTTCTTCAGGTCATCGTGTCTCAAATGTCCGTCCCGGAACATCCGTGTCGACGCCGATGTCACCATGCGGCGCGGGAGCGCCGGGAATCAGTTCCGACATTCCTCCCATCGTCTCGGCGACCCCACAGCAAGATCGGTGACGTTCACCCGCGGTGAAAGCCACGACAGTCGCCGTGATCGCTGCCACCGTGGATGTCGACCAAGTTGATCTGTTCGGCCACCGCGCTTGACGAGGTGGAAGTGATCGACCACGATCTGCGCGTTGGGTAGCAGGCCTGGCGTGCGGCGGCGGGGGTTGTATCAAGCCGGTGGTTTCCGAGGACGCACAGGGATTCGCGGCAGTGGCGCCTCGACCTCGCTGGTGGTGAAGGGCACGACGGTAACCGAGGCGGTGGACTCGAACGGGTCGACTTGGGTGACGACGACGGGACGAGATTTTCCGCTGTAGGTGCCGCGCGCGGCTGCGTCTGGGGCGTTCTGGAACTCAGATCTGGATCGGCCGCAGGCCGTGTTGCCGCAGCCGTTCGCGATGGCGTCGTACGGGTCGCGGGCAGGTGGCATAACACGAGTTACATGTAACAGCGTGGGATAGCGCGAGGGATGTGGCGGAACGGGCGACGGATTGGGTCTGACGAAACACCGCGTCGCTGGCACTCACCCCGGTACCTCCAATGCGTGCAGCATTGGGGACCTCACCCTAGGTAGGCGAGACGCGATCTCGATCAGCTGGGCCGGTATTCCGCCTCGGCGCAGCCACTCTCGCAACGCGTCGCGCGCCAGTTCGCGTATCCAAATTCACCGCGCAGCCGGAAGGCGTCGGCGATCGTCCGCTCACGAGAGTAGATCCCGATCGTCTGATCCGATCCCGGGATCGTGATCTGCGCGCGTCCGATCTCGAAGGTGGCCCGGTCGAATCGATGCCACGCGATCGCACCCGTGCTCGCCGGTGTCCTCGATCCCCGGGGGGATCGCGACCTCCAGCGCGGCGGGGATCGCGTCGGTCAGGTCGTGATACGCGAGCGCGGAGGTCAGGCGCATCGTTGCATCTGGTCGCCCTGTGGCGGCCGCGATCTGATCCCAGTCGGCGGCCGACGCCTCCGCGGACAGGTAGATGCCGCGGGCGATGCGCTCCAACCGACCGGTCCGCGCGCCGCGGGAGAGCGCACTGCGCGATCGGCCGGCCTGTCCCGCGGTGCTCGGCGTCAGAGCGTCCATGAACTCGCGAGAAGGTCGCCCCCCACACTGTCTCTAGTACGCGAGGCTCCAAATTATGTGGTTATGTCCCTACACATCTCGTCATCCTTTTTTCATCGGTTATGGATGGGATGCGACCGGAATCCGCGCTCTATCGTTGGGAACCGAACGGTGGGAGCATCAAGAAATTCGTCCGTACCGCACGCCGCTACCGCACCGTGCAGATCCGAGCCGGACAACAAACCCTCACCGCCGCCGACCCCTTACCCGAGGACCTCCGCGAAGCCCTCGCCAAGATCAACTCCCCGAATAGTGCGTACTAATTTGGCCGAAGTCGGGCCGAGTCTCAATAACGCCCCCACGCAACATTTGGACGCTGCACGGTTGTCGACGTGGCATCGCAGTGCGGGAGGTCAGGTGCTGGCCGAAAGTGCTTGAACAGCAACGCCGACGGCCAATAGCACCCATCCACACCGCGGGACCAGGAAACCCAGTTTGCGCCTGGCCGTGAAAAACGACACGGCGATTCATCACTGCGGCCACCACCGGGGCGCCGTAAAGCAGCACCCGAACATCGACGCCCACCAACCGTGCTCTCGGCACTCATGGTCACTGCAACCGGCGCTCCCACGGGGGTTGGATATAGGGCATGCCGACGAGTCTGACTGCCGACATTTTGCACCGCAACGGTCACCGGGGCCACCAACAGCGTCGTCGATCATCGCAGCCAACGCGACCGCATCATGGTTGAGTTGCTGCCGGGCGGCTACATCCACCCCCCGGACGCGTCGAAGGTGGCGCCGGTGAGGTACGAGGCGTCCGGGGACAGTAGGAACGCGGCGACTGCGGCGATTTCGTTGGGTTCGGCCAGCCGGCCAATGGCGTTCATCGATGTGATGACGGCATCGGCGTCGACGCCGCGCAGTGCGGGCGGAGTGTAGAGGGCGCCGACTTCGGCGGCCATGTCGGTGGCGGTGCCCCCGGGTGCGATCGCGTTGATCGCGATGCCGCGTTCGGCCAGCTCGGGCGCCAAGTTGAGCACCATCGCCGAGACGGCAGCCTTGCTGGCCGCATACAGGGTGTGCTCGTAGACGCCGATACGGGCGCTGATCGAGGACGTGAGCAGGATCCGCCCGCCGCCTGTCATCGCCGCCGCTGCGGCCTGGGTGGCGAACAGCTGCCCGGCGACATTGATGTGAAAGACCCGGTCGAAGTCGGACAGCGTGATGGATTCCAGTGCACCGAAGTGTTCGACGCCGGCGTTGCTGGCCAAGATGTCCAGCCCGCCGAACGCCTCCACCACTCGCCCCACCAGGTCGTGAGTTTGGGCGGGATCGCTGACGTCGGCGCGGAATGCGCCGACCTGGTGACCCTTGTCGGTCAGCTCGGCGACCAGTTTGTCGGCCGAGGACGCGTCGGCGACGTAGTTGACCGCGACCGCCGCGCCCTCTGCGGCCAGCCGCCGCGCGATCGCCGCCCCGATGCCACGGCTGCCGCCCGTCACCAGCGCCCGCTTGCCCACCAGCCGCGCAGGTTCAGTCATAGCGCCCTCTTTTTCATTTCGGACGAATTATTCCGCTTATAGTGTAGGCCGGTGCATCAGAAAGGGCCAGGGATCCCCCGTCCGGCTCACGACGCCGTGTCGCCGCCGAACATCTCTTCAAGGTCGTGCTGGGTCACCGCCGGACCGGGCAGCGACCGGTCCGCGGGCGCACGGATGCCGTCGACAAAAAGGCACAGGTGGCGACGGGCGATGATCGAGAAGCCCGGACTGTGGGGCAGCGGCTGGGTGATCATGGCGCCGCACATGATGATGTCGGTGGCGTTGACATCGGCGCGAACGCTGCCATCGCCCCTGCCGTCGGCCAAGAACCGCTCCAAGGCGGCGTTGATACGCCCGCGCGCGGCGACCGCCGCCTCGTCGATGAGCGGCGGTGCCCCGCGCAGCGGGAGGACGAGCTGATTGCCCAGGTCCAGGCATCCGTCCAGATAGGTTTCGATCGCTTCGGCCCCGGACTGTCCCGAGTCCTCGATGCGGGCGAGGATCGCGATCAGCTGTTCGTATGCCCGGTGCTCGAGCGTGTGCAGCAGGGCGGTGCGATCGGGCCACCCGCGGTAGAACGTGCCGACACCGACACCGGCGGCCTCGGCGATCTCGGCCAGCGGCACATTGCGCCCACGTTGGGCCATCAGCTCAGCGGCCACGGTCAGGATTTTCTCTCGATTCGACAGTGCGTCACGACGGACCGCACGACGGCGTTGCCGAGCCTGGGCAGGTCTAGCAGCCATTGATTCCAGTCTCACACAACGCCGTCGGCGGCCAGCACGCGCGTAGGGGCGACGCGCCGGTCGGGGTCGACCGCCGCGCGCACCCCGGCCAGCCGGCGCGGCGCCGCGGGCTGGAGCCCGTCGGTGACCTCGGCGCGTCCCTCGGCGAACGAGGCTGCCGCCAGCCCCACATCGGCGAGCGCCGCGGCGGCGTGCACCTGTGCCAGCCCCTGCTCAGTGGCCGCGCGGGAGCTGGGGTCGGCGGCCAGTCCCACCGCGTGCAGTAAAAACGGACCCGGCACCGTGGTCATCGCCCCGTCGCGCGCTGGCGCGGAGTTGCCCACGTTGCGCAACTCGATCATCGCCACCGGTGAGCCCGGCGCGGCCGCTGTGCTCAGAACGTCACCGGCCAGCTTCGGCGTAGTGGGACCGAGCCAGCGCCCGATGCCCAGCGCGGGCAGCGGATCGGGCGGGTCGAGGTGAATCTCAGCCAGTCGGGCCGCATCGGCGGGTGCCCAGCTGCTGTCCAGCGCGGGCGGTGGTGCGTCGCACAGGGCGCGCAGCAGCGGTGCGGCAGCGTCGGGCCCGGCAGGCGAGGCGAACGCCAGATGCACGATCGGAACGCCTCGCAATGATGCGGGAAATGGTGAACCCGGCGGCGTGTGCAAGACGCTGATGCTGGTTGACAGCGCGTCGCCGACTTCGCCCATGGCGCTCGACCAGGCATCGGCGACGGGCTTGAGCGCAGTGATGTCCCACAATTGATAGCCCGCCCACAGCGCTTGGGGCGCAACGAGTTCGAGTGTGAGGCTGGTGGCGACGCCCACTCCGCCGCCACCACGAAACGCCCAGAGCGCCGCGCGGTCCACCGGATCGGGTGCGTCTTCGGCGGCTCGCCGCGGCTGCCCGCTGCCGTCGATATAGTCGACGGCCAGCAGCGCCGAGCTCGCCATCCCGTACGGGCGGGTCAGCCATCCCACACCGCCGCCGAAGATGTAGCCGGCAACAGCCACCGTCGGCGAGGACCCCGCCAGCCCGAACAAACCGTGCTGTTGAGTCCTGGAATTGACGGCAGACCACGTCGCCCCGGCGCCCACCTGGGCGATGCGGGCGTCCGGATCGATGGACACGTCGTCCAGACCGGAGGTGTCGATGAGTACCTGATCGGCTCCGATCGGCGCGCCGGCGCCGTGCCCGCTGGCCTGTACCGCCACGCCCAGATTCCGGTCGGCCGCCCAGCGCACTGCCTCGGCGACTTCCTCGGCACTGTGCGCGCGGGCGACCACGGCAGGCTGCTGCGTCGCGGTGGAGTTGTGCGGGGTGGTCGCGGCGCGATACGCCGAACTGCCCGGCTGCGCCAGCAGATCCTGCCTCATCTCGGTCACCACAGCTCCTTCGCGTGTCGCCGACCGCCGCGGTCGGCGCTGGCCGACCGTTGCCAAATCCGGTGGGAGGCTCTACGGTAACATTAGACGGAATCATTCGTCCGGAATAGGTGGAGAAGGTTCTCGCGCCCGTCCGGCCGTCGATCCGAAGGAGAGCGATGACTGAGTTCAATGACCGCGTCATCGCGGAGTTCCGGGCCAATCGCGGCCGCGTCGACACGGGCGGCTTTGGCACCAACCTTCATGCTGATTCATTCGATCGGCGTGCGCAGCGGCCTCGAGCGTGTCAACCCCGCCCTGTCGCTCAAGGACGCCACCGACCGGCTGGTCATCGCGTCGTCGGCGGGCAGGCCGAACAATCCGGGCTGGTATCACAACCTGCGCGCTCGCCCCGACATCTCCATCGAAACCCCCGAGGGCGCAGAACAAGTCACCGCGGTCGAACTCGACGGTGAGCAGTACACCGCGGCGTGGCGGCGCTTCGACGCCAACTCCCCGGCCTTCGCCCGCTCCCAACAGTCCGCCGGATCGCGGCGGCTGCCGATCTTCTGGCTGCAACGCCGCTGACCGTAGGACTGCGCAACCATGGCCATGACACGTCAAACGCCTTGTAGGGCCACGATTCGAAGAGGAGCAAGACCATGCCAGTAGACGGAATCGTCGCCGTTGTCGGAGCTACGGGACGCCAAGGCGGCGCGGCGGCGCGTGCGTTGCTGGACGCGGGAGTGAGGGTGCGGGCGCTGGTGCGAGACCCGGCGAAGCCGGCGGCTGCGGCACTGGCGTCGGCTGGTGCGCAGTTGGTGTTGGGCGATTTCGACGATCCGACAACGCTGCGGGCGGCATTTGATGGGGTTTCTCGGGTGTTTGCGATGACCACGATGGATTCTGGCCGGGGAACATCGGGGGAAACCGCAGACGGCATCGCTGTCGCCGACGCGGCGAAAGCGGCGTCGGTGGACCATCTGGTCTACGCCTCGGTGGGCGGTGCCGAGCGCCACACTGGAATCCCGCATTTTGAAAGCAAGCGGCGCGTCGAGGAGCACATCGAAAATATCGCGATTCCAGCGACTTTCGTGCGGCCCACATTCTTTTACGAGAACCTGGTGGCCCGGCCGCCCGCCCCTGAGGACGGGACCGTCGCGGTGCGTTTGCCGCTGCCCGACGGCATCCCGCTGCAGATGGTTGCGGTCGAGGACATAGGCGTCGTGGCGGCGGCGGTGGTCATCGACCCGGGTCGGGTGCCTGGCGATGCGGTCGAGATTGCCGGCGACGAGTTGACTGGCTCCGAGATCGCCGCGACCTTCGGACGTCAAGCGGCGATGCCGGCCCGCTACGAAGCACTACCGCTGGACGCCGCTGGCGACGACGATCTGCGGGCGATGTTCGCGTGGTTCGCCAAGCCGCCCGCCTATCAAGCCGATCGCGCGCTGACCGCCCAACTCGATCCGCAGGTGCAAACCTTCGAACAGTGGCTGGCGCGGCATTGGTCTCCCTAGCACGCTGAGTCGGCCACGCCCAGCCCACATGTATCAAGAAGTGACCTGATGAAGGCAACCCCAGTGCGGACGCTGCAGGCACCATCGGCGGGGTGGGTCTGACGGAGACGGGATTGCCTGTCACGCAGCGGCTTCTCGCCGCTGACCTCACCGTCGTCGGCTATCGTCGCAGCGCCGCGCCGTCGTCGTTTCTTCACGCCGACGGTCAGGCCGGTCTGCCGCGACTACAACGGAAAGTGGATCGCCGAGAGCGCTCCGCGACGCCCTCACCAAAATCAACCCCACCAACATGCGCACTAATTTGGCCGAAGTCGGTTCCGGCCGCCGCCATCACGACGGCATTGGCTCGGCTTCCTGCCGTGTGGGCAGTGGTGCTGTGGTCGCAGTGCCCACAGACCGCCGATGTCGCCGGGGTTCGGATGCTTGCGGCGACGTCGGAGGTGGCGGTGATGATCGCTGGCCCGGGCTGGGACGGAGCGGCGCTCGGCAGGCGAGTCGGTCGGCTGGATACGCTCTGCGCTGCAGTCGAACGACTTTCTGCAACTCACTAGACCATCCATCGCGAACCAATTGTGAAAAGCGGTGAGAACCGCAGCCGCACCATCGAGCAACCCCGCCGGCGCCGGTCTGCAGTTCAGACGATGTCACTACGCCACTCGGGTTACACCGTTCTTGGGTTTCGAAAACGCGGTCCCAAGTCACCTTTTATCCATCGAATATAAGCCGGAATCGGCGAGAATCGATGGTAACGAGCAGGCTCGGTTGCAACGTGACTTACGTTGTCCTTCAAGGAAAC
>JAOPWT010000175.1 GCA_025965555.1 Mycobacterium sp. | reverse complement strand
TGGCGGGTGCCGGTGACAGTCCTTGCAGTGCTCATCGCCCTCGGGATGGCTGGCGCGATCAGCGCCCGCATTGGCGGAGCGCGGGTGGGCCGGGCAGCGCTGCGCGTCATTGCTGGCGGCACGGTAGGGCTGGCCTTCACCTACGCCATCGGCCACCTCATCGGGACCCTCATCACGTGACCCGCAACGGTCGAACGACACCGTCGAAGCACGAGGTCGCGATCGCAGTGGACTTGTCGTCAGTCGGCCCGGCCGACCCGACGCGTCAAATAGAGTGTGCACAACTCTTTTGGTCACAGTGAGGTATTGATGGTGGCGCGCATAGGGAGACGAGGAGCGGTCGGAGTCCTGGCTGAGCCGTCCGCAAAGATGTGAAAGTGTCGGACGTAATCCGGGCATACCTGAGAGTGCCGAACCACATTTGGCCGGCTGGCAAAGTGCATCCTCGCAGCAATGGGGGAGGGGTTCACCCCTCCTGGGCTGCCAGAAGCCAAAGCCGATAACGTCCATTCGTCAGAGGATCGCGACGTCCCATGCTCGGAAAGCAGCATCACGCATAACGGTGCGAGGCGAACCGCACGGCAATCGCCGCAGCGGATGCGGCCGCCAGCCCGGCCGGCACCGCGACCGGTGCGCTCGGTAGTGACACCCCGACGAGCAGCAGCAGACCGAACGGCACGCCCACTGCTAGAAGTGCCAGCCGCAGCTTGGTCCAGTCTGATCGCACCGGAAACCGGGTGGACAGCACCATGCCGAGGACCAAGGCGACGGTATGCCCGACCGCGGTGAAGTCGGCCCCGCACGTCGCGACGAGCACCACTCCCGCGACGGTCACCCATCCGCTGATCCACGCTGGGCGCCAACGCGCCGGTATGGCCGCGGTCAACGTTCCCAAGACGGCGACGGCTCCGTAACTCAGGCCGACGTCGCTGGCACCGGCGATCGACGTCGGCAGCCAGCCGAACCGGACGGCGGCGGCGAGTCCGGCCGCGACGATCAACGTGGCGCCGACGTGACCGAGGGCGAAGGCCTGGATCAATCGCCGACTGCACCAAAGCAGCTCGGCCAGTGCCAGCAAGCAGACCAGGCCGGGCAGCAGGAGGTAGGTCTGGCCCTCGGCGGTGACGAAGGCGCTGCCCAGCAGCGTCCCCAGATGACCGTGCCGGAGATTGTGCAGGTTGGTGCTCAACGCTCCGACCACGCGGTCCTGCGCTCGCGGGCCCAGCGCCAGCAGGGTGGACGCGATGACGAACAGCGCCGTTGCGTAGGCCGCGGTGACGCGCACCGGCGCCAGGCTCGAGAACACTCGCGATGACATCTCGACCGAGCATACCGAGGGATCGGCCGGGGGAGCCGAACTCGTCGAGCGGCACCGCAGTGGGAGCGGGGAGGGTCAGCCTGCGCGTCGCGGCGTCGTCGTCCCGAGCTGACGGACCGGTAGCCGGCGTCGGTGTGGCATGAACTCCAGGCTCAGCAGCACCACGAGCGCGGGCACCAGGTTGCGCAGCGAGAGCACGACGTAGCGGCGCTCACCCAGCGCGTGGTACTTGCGCAGGTACTTGTACAGGGACTCCAACTGGATCAGCCTGTCTCCCAGGTGAATCAATAGGTAGAAGAGCCGCTGCAGTCGCCCGCGACTCTGGTCGTCGAAGATCTCGGGGAAGGCCGCGAAGGCGAGCGAGAGCCGGTCGGCACCGTGCTCGCGGGCCCACGCGACCATGTCCACGCTGAGCCGTTCGTCGATGCCGTTCGGCGCTCCTGGCCGGCGCCAGGGAACGTCCAGCGACACGTCGGAGCCCTCGCCTGCCAGCGCGTACCGGTGACAAGCCTGCACCAGGCCGGTGTGATCCCGACCGATGATCAAGAGAACACCGGGATAGCTGCCCTCCAGTGCTCGGTCCAGGATCATCGAGAAGCCACGTTCGGTCCAGACTCCGGTGTGTGAGGACGTCATCACGTCGATCAGCTCGGCTCTGGTCGCGTCGTCGAGGTCGGTCTCGGCGATCACCTCGGTGCTCACTCCGGCGTTGTGGGTCCGGCGCACCGCCTGCCGCAGATTGCGGTATGAGCGACCGACCGTGTCGAAATGGGCCACGTCGATGACGACGTCACGCCCGAAGGGAATGGCCCGCAGTATCCGGCCCGTGGTGGCGGTGTCGATCCACAGCGGCAGCCGGTGCTGACTGCAGCCCAATACGAGGATCCGCCAGCCTCGCGTCCGGCACGTCTCGGCGAAGTCGTCCACCAAGTCCCTGAAACGCGCGCCGTCTCCGATCGGGTCGCCGCTGACCACCGCGAAGCCGAGTCGAGTGCGGTAGGCCAACATCGCGGTGCCGTCGGCACTGACGAACTGGCACTTTCGGGAGTGCATCGCGAAGGGAGCCAGCGGGTCGCCGTGCGTGGCGTTGACCAACGGCCACACCTTAGGCAGCGCATCGGGCAGCGGCCGAAGCGTCGTCGGCCACATCAACGCCGCGCCGGCACCAGCCACCAGGATGTCGCCCGGCACGTTCATCGGCAGCAGGTGGGCACCGAGTCCGGTGGCCAGGGTCACCGCGGCAACCGCGGCGTGGGCACCGGTCACCGGCCTTCCCAGCATCAGGCCCCGCATGATCAGCGCGACCAACGCCAGGACCGTCAGCGACCATGGCAGCCAGCCAGCCGCGTGGTGGTGGGCGTGCTCCTCGGCTCCTTGCAGGATGACGATTCCCAGGAACGCCATCACGAGCGCCGACGCGCCAACGCGCCGTATGGTCGGCGAATCGGGGCCGACGACGGCGTTCTCGGTCACGCGGAACTTGGCTACCTTCAGCATCACTGCGCACATACCTCGTGGCCGGGCCGGTCAAACGGCCGATGTCCAGCGCATTCGGTCTCGTTTGACGCAACCGGCCGCCCGTCGCCCTGTGTTCGCCGCCCCTGCAGCACGTCGAGTCGGATCGGCCTGTTTTGCGGTGGTGTGTAGCCCCCTGCACGGGGTACTACACCTTGGGCGGCAGCGCAGCGAGAGGGTGGAACTTCGATGGCTTCTGATGGTGTGGTGCAGGTCCGATTCGGCACGCCGGGAAACGTGCTTGAAGTTGAAATCGGCACGGTCGAGGTGGATATTCCACGGTCGATCGGATATTTCGGGGGTTTGGCCGTAGCAGTAGGACTCGGCCTCATCGAGCCGCCGCTGGCACTGTTCATTGCCGCGGTGCCGGCATTCAAGGCGATGACCAACACGGCTTTGCCCCCGGCGGTGCGTGTCGTCGGCGAGGTGCTCGAGGGTGCGGCCAAACCGGTCGGCAGCGACGCAGAGGGCGTGATCGGATTCCGCGATGAACGAGCGGCGCAGGCCAAAGTCCTCAAACACGTACCTACCGCAGCTCCCAAACGAGCAAACCGGTAGCACATACGTGCTGATGGTGCAGGCATGGGATGAGCCCGTGCCGCGGCGAGAGACTCGATTCGGCGAACAGCCCACTACCAGATACCAGCAATCTGCTACCAGACACGAAATTGGCTGCCCGGCGAGGGTAATTGAGGCTGCCACACCCGCCCGCCTCACGGCGCATCTCGTCAACGCGCTCAGCTAGGCGGCCTGCGGCCATGCCTCTCGGCGCACGGCGCGACGCCGACGTGTCGGTGCCTGTTGCTACTGATGTAGGCGAACACGCCGAGATGGAGGAAGCGATGTCTGGCAGGGCACCGGTAAAAGTCGTGAGGGACCAGTTGGTGCTGGGTCCGGTGACGGTGAATTTCCAGCGGACGTTGCGAATCCCCGAGACGGGGTTGCATCCGCTGCCGCCGGGTCTGGGCCGGTTTCCGTTGCGGCGGGTCGCGGACTATCCCGACACCGCACCAGCCGAGTGGCTTTCTCGTGGCGGAGTCATGCTGCCGATCTACCAGCGCGAGGCAATGTGGCTGTCGTTCAATGCTTCCGAACCCGCTGCTCTGCAGGTCGGCGTCGGCAAGGTGTGCGCGGTCAGCGGCTTGCCGTGGATCGAGCACCTCATTGGTGACCCACAGAATTATGTTGCGCTACCCGATCAGCCGTGGCTGGACGGCATCAACGCGGGGGACGGGTTCATCCGTCAGTTCGTTGCCGTGCCGCTCGGTTCGGGCGCCACAGTCGAAGGGCAGGTCACCGGGCAGGAGACCCATGGCGGAGTGCAACTCCGGGCCGTCGGTCTAACTCAGCAGGCGCTTGCGGCGTGGCACGCCGCACAGACGCTGAGCACAGAGTGCTACGAGGACGCGATGCTGGACGGCGGCCCGCTTCCGGCACCCTCGGCGAGCATGGGGCTAGGGGCTGGGGGGGCGGATGCGGCAGGAGGTGTACGCCGACGATCGTCAGCTCGCTGATTACGACGGGAGCGGTGCTCGGCGGGCGTTCGTCCACTTGTGCTCGGCCGCGCAGTGGGCTGCCATCACCGGTGAGGTGGCGCCCCCGACGCCGGTCGACCGGGACGCATACGTGAGCGCCGGCCTGCCATGGTTCGACTACTACGATGCTGATGCCCTGGACCTCGCACCGTCCAAGATCTTGGCGAACGTTAAGAGTGTCGGTAAAAAGCTTGGTGCCGAAGACGATCCGTTTGCGCCCGTCGACCAGAAGACGGTGATCACACTAGCCGGCGTCAGCCCCGACGCAGTCACCGACGGGAAATGGTAGTCGATTTGGAGTCGTGCTCGGACGCCCTCTCGCAGGGACTTCAACGAAGCTTGGGCTGATCTTGCGGCGATGGAGGCTGACAGCCCACTTTCCAGGACGTCGTAGATTGCTGCCAGCGACAGCTGTCACGAACGACTCGAGTCAATCCAATTGACGCACGCCGCGCATGAGCTGGTGCAGCGCAACCTCCAACTCGCGACGCCGTGTCGTGGCACCGCTCATGGCGCAGGGCAGCCTGGCTAGGCTTCATGCCGTGCGAACATTGCCCACGCGACGTCGGTCAATCGGTTTCAATCGGGATGTTGACGAGCAGTGAGGTTTCGCGGCGGGCGGGACTTTGGATTGTCCTCTTCCCGCCGGGCGCCTTGACGCGGTCGACCAGATCCTCAGGTGTGAGCCCTTACCGGCGGCAGCTCCGCCGATTCCGTCAATACAACCGCATCAGTTAACTGGTAACGGTGCGTGTTCACCAGACGCGAGTTGCTCTACGACCGGCAGGGGAGTGGCTGTCTCCAGGTCTCGCGGAGCAACCAGTGACGTAACGATCACTTGGAGGTCGTTGACGGTGAGGTCTTGGCCGTCGACTTGAAGCTGGATCAGTGTGGACAGTAAATCGTGGCCGGCGTGCCGGCACCTGTCGGCGATCATCACGTCGAGTATGCGTGTAGTTCGTCGTCGCCTTCGGCGTTAGAGGCCCACACGCCCAGCGCGAGAATAGCGACCAGTCTTGGCGCGCCGCGCCGAGCGCTTCACAGATGACGCCGATCGGGTATTGGCTGGCCATGTCGGCGATGGCGTCGCGTCCGGTCTTGGTCAGTCGATCGACGACGTCTGTGATTACGTCGGCGCTTGTGGTGCGGGTTGTGATGGTCATGTCGGCCTCCTCTTTAGTCTGGAGGTGTCGACTATCGGGTTTGCTAGGCGTTGGACCATCCGCCATGCGGCGCAGATTTGTGGGCGAGGGGGCGCAAATCATGCAAGTCGCTCTGGCATCCCTCCCGGGAGGGAATGATCTCGCGGTAGCGGTATCACCGCCGATATCGCTTCTTGGGCTGCAGCATGGTTGCGAATCAGTGGTAGGAGTCACTGACGCGGCTGGTGATGTCGCGCAGTTCCGGGTAAATGCGCCTTTGGGCTGATGTTTTGTCCGTAGCTGGCACCGGATGCTGGCTACTATGAGCGCAACTGACTGGAGCGACGTTGATGTGAGCGAGCTGCTTCCTACCGGGACGGTGACGTTGCTGCTTGCCGACGTTGAGGGTTCGACGCGGCTGTGGGAGCACCAGCCCGAGACGACGGCGGTCGCGGTCGGGAAGCTCAATCGCTGCGTCGCTGAGCTCATCGCCGAACACGGCGGGGTGCGGCCGGTCGAGCAGGGTGAGGGCGATAGCTTCGTGGCCGCGTTTTCGCGCGCCACTGAGGCGGTGGCGGCTGCGCTGGATCTTCAGCGGGCAGAGTTGGCGCCGGTCAAGTTGCGGATTGGCATTCACACCGGTGAAGTGCAGTTGCGTGACGAAGGGAACTACGCGGATTCGACGATCAACCAGACCGCGCGGCTGCGCGATTTGGCGCACGGCGGGCAAACCGTCATCTCGGGTGTCACCGTGGAGTTGGTCGAGGATCGGCTGCCCGAGAATGCGTGGTTGACCGATCTTGGCCACCATGCTTTGCGTGATCTGCCCCGCCCGATACGTGTGGCGCAGCTGTGTCATCCCGACTTGTGTCGCAACTTCCCACCGCTACGCACCGCTAATGCCGTT
>JAOPWT010000168.1 GCA_025965555.1 Mycobacterium sp. | reverse complement strand
GGAGAAGCTCGCTGGCAACGCGTAACAAGACCACTCAAACGCCCGAGTGAAAACCACGCAGGGAGTCTCACGACTTCCTGCGTGGTTTTGGTTGTGAGGACTGATTCATGCTGCGTATTGGTCTGACCGGCGGGATCGGCGCCGGGAAGTCGGCGGTGTCCTCGACGTTCAGTGAGCTCGGCGGCATCGTCGTCGACGGCGACGTCATCGCGCGCGAAGTCGTCGAACCTGGCACCGAGGGGTTGGCGGCGCTGGTGGAAGCATTCGGATCTGACATCCTGCTGCCCGACGGCGCGCTGAATCGCCCTGCGCTGGCGGCGGTCGCCTTTCCCGATCCCGAGAAGCGGGCGACGCTCAACGGCATCGTGCATCCGCTGGTGGGCAAGCGGCGTGCCGAGCTCATCGAGGCGGCTCCCAGCGACGCGGTGATCGTCGAGGACATTCCGCTGCTGGTGGAGTCGCAGATGGCGTCGATGTTCCCGCTCGTCGTGATCGTGAACGCCGACGTGGAGATGCGGGTGGCGCGACTGACCGGGCAGCGGGGCATGCCGGAGTCGGACGCGCGGGCCCGCATCGCGGCACAGGCCACCGAGGAGCAGCGTCGCGAGGTCGCGGACGTGTGGCTCGACAACTCGGGTACCCCCGAGGAGTTGGCGGCCGCCGCGCGCGCGCTCTGGCACCAGCGGATCACGCCGTTCGCACACAACGTTCAGGTCAGACAAGCGGCGCAGGCGACGCCGCAGTTGGTGCCGTCAGACCCGTCGTGGCCGGACCAGGCCCGCCGCATTCTCGCCAGGCTGCGCACCACGTGCGGTCACCGTGCGATCCGCATCGACCACGTCGGCTCGACGGCGGTACCCGGGCTCGACGCCAAGGACGTCATCGACGTTCAGGTCACCGTGCCGTCCCTAGCCGTGGCCGACGAACTGACCGACGCACTCCTGGCGGCGGGTTACCCGCGCGTGGACGTCACCGCTGACGTCGGCAAGCCCGACGCCCGCAGCACGGTTGCCGAGTTCGATCATTCGGACGATCCGGCGCTGTGGCACAAGCGAATCCACGCCTCCGCCGACCCCGGCCGACTTACCAACGTGCATTTCAGGGTCGACGGCTGGCCGGGGCAGCAGTTCGCGCTGCTCTTCCGGGACTGGCTCACCGCCGTGCCGGACGTCCGAGACGAGTACCTGGCAGTCAAGCGCGGGATGGTGGCCGCGGGCCACCACACCACCGGCGACTACGCCGATGCCAAGGAGCCGTGGTTTCGCGATGCCTACCGCCGCGCATGGGCGTGGGCCGACGAAACGGGTTGGCGGCCCTGAGGCGAGGGGCTCAGGCGGCCGGCGGGGAAGCCGCAGCTGGCTCGGCAGGCGCGTTCGGGTCGATCGGCGCAGGTTCGGGTGCATCGATCGGGGCGGTGTTCCCGGTCGGGAAGTTGGTCACCGTGCCGCAGCTGAGCACCCCGTAGCCGGGGTCGTTGTGCTGAGGGGTGAGCCGCGGCGCGACGAACTGATCGGCCTCCGCGATGATCTGGTCGTTCACCAGGATCTCGCAGTGCAGGCTGGCCGAGTACGGCCACTGGATGGACACTTGCATGCCCGCCTTCTGCGTCTGGGTCACCACGCCCGTCGCTTCGAAGGTCCGGCCAGGCACCATCGTCGGATTGGCGGTGTTCACCTGATCGTCGGCCATGGCGTAGCTGATGGTCGCACCGCGTGACACGCCATCGACCCTGGCACGGTAGACCATGTTGTACGGGCCCGGCCCGAGATCGGGGGCCGCGTCGGGCGACGGCGGTGGCGTATCGGCCGACTGCTCCGTGGCGTCGGGTCCCGGCGGAACCGCGGGATCGGCCTGCGCCATCGCCGGGAGTAGCTGGGCGCTGGCCAGCAGAACGGTCGCCGCAACGCCCGTCAGCAGACCACGCTTAGTCAGGCTCATGAATGCAGACATTACGCTGCCCGCCAGGTGAGGACCATTTCGCGCTCTGCCAGCCACCGTTGCAAGTCGTACCCGTGACGGGCCAGACCGTCGATCGCGGCGACGGCAGTCTGCACCGCCACGCTTGCCGTTTCCCGCGTCAGCAGGCCCTGCTGGACCGCCTCGAACAGCTCGTCGACGTCGATGAGCTCGACCGCGGAGCCGGCGCGAACGACGAGGTCGAGGTAATGGTCCTCGGCCTGCCAGACGTCACCGTCGACCGTGATCGGGCCGACGTCGAGGTAGAAGTCCTGCTCGCGTTCGTAGCCGGGATTGAAGTGGAAGATCGAGACGCGCAGGCTGAGCGACGGGAGCAGCCACGACTCGAGGTAGTGGAACTGCGCGCGCCCCGGCGTCGGCCTGGCCATGTAGAGCCCCCAGGGATGCACGGCGTAGACGTCGACGTCCCGCACGATGCCCTTGGGATCGGTATTCGTGCGGGCGGCGACGTCGAAGGTTTCGCGTTTCGGGGGGTGGATGTCGGTCAGCCTAAGGGTTGGGGAATCGCAGTTGTCGGTGGTTGGTTCTAACCTGGTGAACATGGCTTTCGCTACCGAATATCCCGTCGTGGCGCACTCGGAATACCGAGCCGTCGATGACGTCGTGCGCGCAGGCGGCGACTTCGAGGTGGTCAGCGAGTACTCACCGGCCGGTGACCAGCCCGCAGCCATCGCCGAACTGGAACGTCGCATCAACGCAGGGGAGCGCGACGTGGTGCTTCTGGGTGCCACCGGCACCGGTAAGTCCGCGACGACGGCATGGCTCATCGAGAAACTGCAGCGGCCGACGCTGATCATGGCGCCCAACAAGACGCTTGCCGCCCAGTTGGCAAACGAGCTCCGAGAGATGTTGCCCAACAACGCCGTCGAGTACTTCGTGTCGTACTACGACTACTACCAGCCCGAGGCGTACATCGCACAGACCGATACCTACATCGAAAAGGACAGCTCGATCAACGACGACGTGGAGCGGCTCAGGCACTCCGCGACGTCCAACCTGCTGTCACGGCGGGATGTGGTCGTGGTGGCGTCGGTGTCCTGCATCTACGGCCTCGGCACGCCGCAGTCGTATCTCGATCGCTCGGTCGAGTTGAATGTCGGCGACGAGGTCCCCCGCGACAGCCTGCTGCGACTGCTGGTCGACGTGCAATACAACCGCAACGACATGGCCTTCACCCGCGGCTCGTTCCGGGTGCGCGGCGACACGGTGGAGATCATTCCGAGCTACGAAGAACTCGCCGTGCGCATCGAGTTCTTCGGCGACGAGATCGAAGCGCTCTACTACATGCACCCACTGACGGGTGACGTGGTGCGCAAGGTCGACTCGTTGCGCGTCTTCCCGGCGACCCACTACGTCGCGGGCCCGGAGCGCATGGCCCACGCCATCGCCAGCATCGAGAAGGAGTTGGAGGAGCGGCTCGCCGAGCTTGAAGGGCAGGGCAAACTCCTTGAGGCGCAACGGCTTCGGATGCGGACCAACTACGACGTCGAGATGATGAAGCAGGTCGGGTTCTGCTCGGGCATCGAGAACTACTCGCGCCACATCGACGGCCGTGGGCCGGGTACGGCACCCGCCACGCTGCTCGACTACTTCCCAGAAGACTTCCTCATGGTGATCGACGAGTCACACGTCACCGTGCCGCAGATCGGCGGCATGTACGAAGGCGACATGTCGCGCAAGCGCAATCTCGTCGACTTCGGCTTCCGGTTGCCGTCCGCGGTCGACAACCGTCCGCTGACGTGGGAGGAGTTCGCCGATCGCGTCGGGCAAACGGTGTATCTGTCGGCGACGCCAGGACCGTACGAGCTCAGCCAGTCGGCCGGTGAGTTCGTCGAGCAGGTCATCCGCCCGACCGGTCTGGTGGACCCGCAGGTCGTGGTCAAGCCGACGAAGGGTCAGATCGACGACCTGATCAGTGAGATTCGCAAGCGCACCGAACTGGACGAGCGGGTGCTGGTCACCACGTTGACCAAGAAGATGGCCGAGGACCTCACCGACTACCTGCTCGAACTCGGCATCCGGGTGCGCTATCTGCACTCGGAGGTGGACACGTTGCGCCGTGTCGAGCTCTTGCGCCAGCTGCGACTCGGTGAGTACGACGTGCTGGTCGGCATCAACCTGCTTCGTGAGGGTCTCGACCTGCCCGAGGTGTCATTGGTGTCGATCCTCGACGCCGACAAGGAGGGCTTCCTACGCTCCGCGCGCAGCCTCATCCAGACGATCGGCCGCGCGGCGCGCAACGTCTCAGGTGAAGTCCACATGTACGCGGACAAGATCACCGATTCGATGCAGCAGGCCATCGAGGAAACCGATCGTCGCCGGGCCAAGCAGATCGAGTACAACGAGGCACACGGGGTGGATCCGCAGCCGCTGCGCAAGAAGATCGCCGACATCCTCGATCAGGTCTACCGCGAGGCCGACGACACCGAGGCGACGGTCGACGTGGGGGGTTCCGGCCGCAACTCGTCCCGCGGGCGACGCGCTCAGGGCGAGCCTGGCCGCGCTGTCAGTGCAGGCATCTTCGAAGGTCGGGACACGGCCAACATGCCTCGCGCCGAGCTCGCCGACCTCATCAAGGACCTCACCGCGCAGATGATGGCCGCCGCGCGTGACCTGCAGTTCGAGCTGGCTGGACGCATCCGAGACGAGATCGCCGACCTGAAGAAGGAACTGCGAGGCATGGACGCTGCCGGCCTCAAGTGAGGCAGGGCCGAAAAGAGGTTGATCTCAACCATGGTTGAGCTCGTACGGTCGTCCGCGTGACGCAGACCGAAAGCGCCCCGGTGGGTGGCTGGGCCGAACTCCTGGGGCCGAAGAACCTGGGTGCTTCGACAGTGCTGGCCGGTGGCGTGGCGTTGTACGCCACCAACGAGTTCCTCACCGTCAGCTTGCTTCCGAGCACCGTTGCCGACATCGGTGGCGAACGGCTTTACGCATGGGTGACCACCGTCTATCTGGTCGCCTCGGTAGTGGCGGCCACCACCGTCAGTTCGGTGCTGACGAAACTGGGGCCGAGGTATGCGTACGTCTCCGGTCTCGGAGTGTTCGGCATCGGCAGCGCGCTGTGCGCCGTGGCACCGAGCATGGAGTTCCTGCTGCTCGGTCGAGTGGTGCAGGGCGCGGCCGGCGGGTTGCTCGCAGGTCTGGGCTACGCCGTCATCAGTTCCGCTCTGCCGCAATCACTGTGGACCAAGGCGTCGGCGCTCGTGTCGGCGATGTGGGGCGTCGGCACCCTGGTCGGGCCCGCAGCCGGTGGATTGTTCGCGCAATTCGGCTCTTGGCGTTGGGCGTTCGGCGTCCTGGCGCTGCTGGCCGCCGCCATGGCGGCGTTGGTGCCCTTCGCGCTGCCCGGCAGGGCGGCCGACGCCGACCGACCCGTGGCCGACCGCATCCCGGTGTGGTCGTTGATGCTGCTCGGCACCGCGGCATTGGCGATCAGCGTGGCGGGCATACCGCGCAACGTCGGTGTGACCGCAGGCCTGCTCGTCGCAGGTGCGGCATTGGTGGCGGTGTTCCTCGTCGTCGACCGCAAGACCACCGCGTCGGTCTTGCCGCCTAAGGCCTTTGCGCCCGGCCCGTTGAAGTGGATCTACCTCACGCTCGGCGTGCTGATGGCGGCGACGATGGCAGATATGTACGTGCCACTGTTCGGTCAGCGGCTGGCTCATCTGGTACCGGTCGCCGCGGGCTTCCTCAGCGTCTCGCTCGCGGTCGGCTGGACCATCAGCGAGATCATCAGCGCGTCCCTGACCAGAACCCGTGTAATCGTGAGCGTGGTCGCGGCCGCGCCGCTGGTGATGGCCGTCGGCCTCGGGGTGGCCGCGGTGAGCCAGCTCGAAGACGCCCCCGGCGTGGTGATCGCGGTTTGGGTGGTGGCGCTCCTGATCACCGGTACCGGCGTGGGTGTCGCGTGGCCGCACCTGTCCGCGTGGGCGATGGGTAGCAGTGACGATCCGGCCGAAGGGCGCACCGCGGCCGCCGCCATCAACACCGTGCAGCTGATCTGCGGTGCGTTCGGCGCCGGGCTCGCAGGCATCGTCGTCAACCTCACCGACCGGGGTGATGCCACCGCCGCCAGGTGGATGTTCGCGGTCATGGCCGTCCTCGCCGCGGTCGGATGCATCGCCTCGTACCGCTCGAGCCGCGGCCGCACCGCCGATCGCCGTGTCTCGGCGGAGCGTCACGGCCATGGCTAGTCGGGATCGTCGTCGAGCTGGCGGATGGAGGTCACGCCGTCGATGCGTGCCAACAGCGTCGGCGCGTTGAGGATCCCATTGCCCGACAACGTCAGCAGCACCCCGCCGGTCGGGTCCGATTCCAGCTCGGCCAGCTGCCAGCTGCGTCGGTCGCAAGCCTGCAGCAGCGCCGACATCACGCCGCGGCCCTCCTCATAGGTGACGTGTACGCGGATCGATCCACTCAGCCGGGCGGCCAGGCGCGTGGCCAACGGCATGAACCCCAAGATGATGAGAAAGTGCATCGCGGTCACGGTGCACGCGAGCAGCAGCAGACCGGAGCCGGCGGCCATGCCGATCGCCGCGGACTCCCACACCGCCGCCGCGGTCGTCAGACCGTGGACCGAGCCGCGGCGGAAGATGATGATGCCTGCGCCGAGAAAGCCGATGCCCGAGACGATTTGGGCCGCGACGCGGGACGGGTCGACGACGACGAGCCCGTCGACCAGCACGTCCTGGAAGCCGTACTTGCTGACCAACAGGATCAGCGCGGCCGCAGTGCCGACTATGGTCTGCGTCCGCAGCCCTGCGCTCTTACCCTGGATCTCACGCTCCAGACCGATCAGCGCCGTCAGTCCGAACGCGACGAACAATTCGACGATCTGTCGGGTGCCCTGACCCGGACCACCGAAGAAGGGCGGATCGGCCAGCCAGAGAGACATGCGGACAAGGTATCGCGACCCGCGCGCGCAACGATGAATCTTCGTCGGTCGGCGGGTCAACACCGTGACTGCCGAACCGAGAGGACCTGCCATGCCCGCCACCCCGAACGCCTACCCCGAGGTCGCCACCCGAGACGAGTGGCTGACGGCTCGCCGACGGTTGTTGGCGCGTGAGCGCGAGGTGACACACCTGCGGGACGAGGTGAACGCCGAGCGTCGGCGGATGCCAATGGTCAAGGTGGACAAGGACTACCTGTTCGAAGGGCCAGACGGCGAGCTGCGGCTCATCGACATGTTCGAGGGCAGGCCCCAGCTCTACGTGCACCACTTCATGTGGATGGACGCCCAGGACCGGGGCTGCCCCAGCTGCAGCGCGTCCGCCGACCTCTCGTTCACCGACGAGGATCGCGCCCTGCTCGAGGGCAGGGGATTGACGTTCGCCTGCGTGTCCCGAGCGCCGTACGCGAGCATCGCGCGGTATCGCGACGAGCACGGCTGGACGTTTCCGTGGTACTCCTCGCGTGACGGCGACTTCACCTACGACTATCAGGCCACGCTGGATCCGGCGCGGGCACCGATCGAATACAACTACAAGTCGCTCGACGAGCTGCGGGCCGACGGGTTCACCGACGAGGAACTGCGTGGCGACATGCCAGCGGCCAGTGTGTTCCTGCGCCGCGGCGACGAGGTATTCCACACCTACTCGACCTACGCGCGAGGTCTCGACCACACCTCGGTCGGCTATCCGTTCCTCGACTTGACGCCGTACGGCCGCCAAGAGGCCTGGGAGAGTTCACCCGACGGCTGGCCGCGGACCGGTCTGGCGGCCGGCGTGCCGTTGGGCTAGCGATCACGGCGATCCAAACGCTGGGTTCCGCGTGCGCGGGTTGGCATTGTCATTGCCAACGCGGGTGTGGCTGAGTGGCTAGGCACCGGCCTGCAAAGCCGTTTACACGGGTTCGATTCCCGTCACTCGCTCGCGGATCTTGGTGGGGTGAAAGCCAGCCGACGGCCTCGGCCGCAGCTGCGGCGACCGCACTGCGGCATGATGCCGGGGTGACCTACCGTTTGCCGTCGCTGACCGACGTCGTCGCCACGTTGCAGGTCGAGCAGATCGACGACGACGACTTCGTGGCCAGCCAGCTCGACAACCCAGCCCACCACATCGTGGGCGGCCACATCGCCGGGCAGGCGCTCATGGCGGCGAGTCGCACGGCGCCTGGCCGCACACCACACAGCGTGCACGTCTACTACCTTCGGGCTGGTGATGCCAGGCGCCCGGTGGACTTCCACGTCGTCCGGTCCCGCGACGGGGGAACCCTGTCCACCCGACAGGTCACCGCGCGCCAGGACGGCGAGGTGCTGCTGGAGGCACTCGCGTCGTTCAGCACACCAGTGGACGGCCTCGACTACCACGCAGCCATGCCCGATGTGCCGGCGCCTGAGTCGCTTCGGCCGGTCGAGGAACAGCTTGCCCCGTACGCCGACGAGCACAGCGGCCACTGGGTCCGCCCCCAGCCATTCGAGCTGCGCTACGTCGACGCACCGCCGCGCCTGGCGGTCGACTTGCCAGAGCCCTCGCCACGCATCCGGATGTGGTGGCGGCCAACGGAATCGATACCCGATGACGGAGTACTGCACAGCTGCCTGCTGACGTATCTGTCGGGCATCACGATGCTCGAGACCGCGATCACCATGAGGCGCGCCACGCCGGTGACGACCTTCTCCGCGCTGATCGACCATGCCCTGTGGTTCCACCGACCGGTCGACC
>JAOPWT010000164.1 GCA_025965555.1 Mycobacterium sp. | reverse complement strand
ATGCAGATTCGGCGTTACGGTGAACGACACCGAGTCAAGGCAGGAGTCACGGGTTGGGCTCAAGTGCACGGACTCCGAGGGCAGACGTCCATCGCCGACCGCGCCGAGTGGGACAACTACTACATCGAGAACTGGTCGTTGTGGCTGGACATCAAGATTCTGTTCCTGACCGTGCTCGCCGTGCTCAAACGCGCAGAGGATTGACCGCCCGCAAAGCGCTTGCGCAGATGGAGGACTCGGGACGATGATGATCCTCGTCCTCGTCGGCGCCTGCCTGTTGTTCGTCGGCACCATCGTGGTCGTCTATCGACGGCCGCAACGCGGATTGCTCGTGCTCGCCGCCCTGACTCCGTTGCACGGCCTCCTTGCCATCCTTCCGCTACCTGGCATCGCCACGGCGTGGAAGGAAGGCTTCGTCGTGGCCGTCGCAGTGTGCGCGTGGCTCAGGCGAACTCGCACGACGAACCGCCGGACGCCACCACTGCTCATGCCGTGGTGGCCTGCCGTCGCGCTGTGGGTGGTCGTCGGCAGCATTTCGGCAGTGGCGACGATCGGGCTTCTCGGATTCGTCGCGATCAAGGTGACGTTCTTCTATCTGATCGTCATCGCGATCCTATGGCTTGCGCCCTTCGACGCGCAGGATCGCGACAACCTGGTCAGCATTCTCATGGCCATGGCGGTGATCGCATCGTTCGTCGCCATCGCACAGATCATCGTCGGCCCCGGCTTCCTCGTTCAGCTGGGATACGAATACGGAAGGCAGGTAAGGACATCCGGCGGATTACTCCGTACGTTCAGCACGTTCACCCAACCGTTCCCGTTCGGCTTGTACGTGATGATCGCCTTGTTGGTCGGCGGCGCGGTCGCCTTGGCAGAGCCGAGACGGCGACGCAATCTGGCCTTCCTGTGCCTCTCTCCGATCATGGTGATCGCCATGGCGAGCTCGATCGTTCGCGCCGCCATCCTCGGACTCGTCGTCGGCATGATCTGGTTGGCGATTCTGCGATTCAGGGCACTGTTCCTGCCACTGGGCATCGGAGCCATGGCGCTCGCCGCGGTGGTCCCGTTCGTGCCGAATTTGTCGAAGGTGTTCTTCTCCTCGAGCAGCCTGGGACAGCGCGGCGCGGGATGGAGCGACATCATCAGCAGCATCCTGGTGCATCCAGTGGGCCTGGGTCTTGGCGCCAGTGGCTCAGCGGCCGACCGTATCTCGTCTGCCTCGGGAGTCGAGATCGGGGCGGTGTCGACGAACTACCAGCCCGACAACTACTACGTGAAGATGCTGCTGGAACTCGGGCCCATCGGCCTGTGGCTGGTGTTGGCGTGGCTGTTCGTCGGTCTGGTCTGGACCATGCGCCTCGGCCGCGTACTGCCGGGACGCGACGGCGCCTTCGCGCTGGGAGTCAGTGCGTCCATCGTCGCCGCGATGGTGGCGAGTCTGGTGGCGACCTACTTCGAGATCTTCCCCATCGACGTGTATTTCTGGTTACTTCTAGGGGTGGTGGGATGCGCAGCAGCGCAACACGCTTCACGTTCGGAGCCCTGGCTCTCCGGCCACGGGGCAGCGGGGTCCAGACCTACATCCGCGAGCTCCTCAGGGAGCTGACCGGACTCCTGCCCGACGCGGATCTGTCGGCGATCGTCCAACGTGACGCGGCAGGCGACCTGCCTCCCGGGCTGACGCCGCACATTCGCCCCGTGTCCAACGGGGTCGCACGGGCATTGATCGGCGCGCTGAGCAACGGCTCCTGCGACGTATTCCACAGCCTCGACGTGGATCTTCCGTTGGCGACGAGGGCCGTCACCGTGGCCACCGTGCACGATGTCTCGGTCTTCGACATGCCGTCGGCGTCGAGCAGGTTCCGTGCCCTCGGCGAACAGCGGCTCGTTGGGTACTCGTTGCGCAAGGCAGACCTGCTCATTGCCGTTTCGCAGTTCACGGCGGAACGGATCCACGCGATCAGCGGCCGAACGGCGACCGTGGTCGAACTGGCCCCGGCGGCGTGGGCACGTCCGCCGAGCCCCGCGGACGTGGCCAGGGTGCGAACCAAGTACCAACTCCCCGAGCGGTTCGTGATCCAGGTCGGCACCGTCGAGCCCCGCAAGAACGTGCAACTGGTGGCCGACGCCGCCGAATCGATCGGAATGCCGTGCGTGTTGGCCGGTGCCGGATCAACCGGCCCAGCCGCTCCGCGCAGCGCCATCGGACTTGGCTACATCGACGTCGAGGACCTGCCCGGCCTCTACGCGGCGGCGACGGTGACGGCCTACGCGTCGCGGTACGAGGGTTACGGCCTGCCACCGGTCGAGGCCATGGCGTGCGGCGGGGCGGTCGTCGCCAGCGCGGTGGGCGCACTGCCGCAGGTGGTCGGCGACGGGGCCGTGCTGGTCCCCTCCTCCGACGTCGCCGACTGGGCAGATGCGATGCGCACCATCGCCTTCGATGCGGACGCGCGCCGAGAACTCGTCGACAATGCCCTCGCGGTGGCGGCGACGCTGACGTGGCGACGCACGGCGGAACGGACCGTACAGGCCTACCGGGACGCGGGAGTGACTTCGTGAGCGAGGATCCCGGCATGGAGGGGGTGGAGTCGCTCCCCGACTATCGCGACATCGCCGCCGACCCGAAGGCGGCTGCACGGGCAACGGCGGTCGTCCTGGCCAGTCGCGTCGTCGTCGCCGGACTCGGTTGGGCGGGCAGCGTCATCGTCGCGCGCTCGCTGTCGCCGGATGACTGGGGCCAGTTCAGCTTCGTCTTCGCCCTTCTCGGGGTGATGTCCATCGTCACCGACCTCGGCGTCGGGCGGGTGGTGCTGGCCCGGCTGATCGACGGCGACCCCGACGAGATCGCGCGCACCGCTTCCTCGTTCATCGCACTGCGGACCGTGCTCGGGGTGGCGGGGTATCTCCTTGCGGTCGGATACGTGGTCATCCTCCGATACCCCGGCCAGGTCGTCGCCGCCACGGCGATCGCGGGCCTGGTGGTCGTGTTCGCCACTCCGAGCCACGCATTGTCGGTGCTCTATCAGAGCCGCCACCGGCTGTTGCTGGTCGCGGTCGCCGAAAGCCTGGGCCAGGCATTGCAATTGGCCATCACTGTCGTCGCAGCAATCTACGCGCCAACGCTACTGGTGTTCGTCCTGCCCGCGGTCGCCAACGAGATCTTCAAACTGGTCACGAAGGGATTCGGCATCCGCGGCAGCTCGCTGGGGCTGCGACCGTCGCGACAGGTCGACGTGCGTCGGTGGGGTCCGATGCTCAGGGAGGCGATCCCGCTGGCGATCGGGCTCGCACTGACGATCGCCATGATGAAGATCGACGTCCTGATGCTGAGTCTCATGGACACGTTCGATGCCGTCGGCCTGTATTCGATCGGCTACAAGTTCTCCGACATCATCGACACGTTCGCCCTTGCCGCGGCGGCCCCCGTGAGTACTCTCCTGGTTGCCGCCTGGCCGAACGAGTTGGCCGCCTTCAAGCGGCGAACACGTTCGGCCGCAATGCTCTTCGCGCTCGCCGGAGCCGTCTGCGTCGCCGGATTCTGGCCGTCCGCCGAACCCATCATCCGCCTGCTGTACGGCGACCGCTTCGCCCCCGCCGCCGGAGCGACGCGACTCCTGGTGGTGGGTGCCGCGCTCATGTCACTCACCGTGCTCGGCATCTTCCTGCTCACCGCGGCAGGCAAGCAGCGCTACTACCCCGGTATCGCACTACTCGGCCTCGCGTTGAACGTCGGACTCAACCTCGTCCTGATCCCGAAGATGTCCTATGACGGCGCCGCCGTGTCCACGGTGGTCACCTCGGCCGTCACCGTGGTGCTGTTGTGGCTCGTCATCGAGCGGTTCATGCCGGTCAAGGGGCTGCTGCCGATCCGGCCGCTCGCGACGTTGGTCCTGCTGACCTCGGCGGTCGCCGCGGTCGGTCAGCTCGCCGTCGACAGATGGCCAGACTGGTGGCCCGCGGTGTCGGTGGTGGCCGTACTGGCCTTCGTGCCCTTCGTCTACGTTGTCCGGATGGTCGGTAATGCGCCGGAGTCGGCGGACGCCGGAGCGGTGAGCCCGTGAACCATGACTCGACAATCCTGTTCGTGGCGCAGACCGGTCAACTCTCCGGGGCCGAGAAGGTTTTGTTGGATCTCGTCGACGAGGCGTTGAAGGAGGGCTTCGACGCCGTCGTGGCCTGCCCGACGGGTCCGCTGGTCGAGGCGTTGCCGACGGGCGCGACCCACCTGCTCATCCCGGCGCTCGGCATGGGCGGTGAACAGTCCCTGGCCCGCCTGGTCGGGACGGTGAGGCTGCTGCTCCGCTGGCGTGCGGCCGCCAGGATCATGGCCCCCGTGGCGCGGGCTCCCGGCACCGTGACGATCGTCAACTCGCTGTACGCCCTGCCCGCCGTGCGGTTTTCGCGTCCACCGGGGGGTGCGGCCTGGTTGGTTCACGACACGTTGACCAGTACCAAGCAGAAGCTGGCCACTCGCATCGGCAAGCCCGCGGTGCGCGTCGCGGTCGCGGTGTCGGAAGCCGCCGCGCGGCCACTGCAGGCGCTTGGCCTCCCGGTTCGCGTCTCCCACAACGGCGTTCGCTGGCCGGTCAAGCAAGTCGACACGAATCTGCACACGCCGCCGGTGGTCGGGATGCTCTCGCTCCTGACTCCGTGGAAGGGCCATCGGGTGCTCTTGGACGCCGTGGCTACGCTGCCGGACGTCGACGTCGAGTTGGCGGGCGGCAGTTTTCCCGGCGACGTCGCCTACGTCGAAGAACTCCGAGCGCGAGCCGACCAGCCGGATCTGGCCGGTCGGGTGCGCTTCCTCGGCCACGTGGATCCCGAGTCCGCGCTGCGCCGGTGGGACGTCCTCGTCTCGGCGAGCGTATCCCCGGAAGCGGGACCACTTTCCGTGCTGGAAGCGATGTCCTACGGCGTGCCCGTCGTCGGCACGGACCATGGGGGTACGACCGAGTTCTTGCGCGACGGCGCCGGGCTGTTGGTTGCGCCGGATGATGCGGCCGCGATGGCGGCCGCGATCGACACCCTGCTGCGGGACGACCGGTTGCGCCGTAACGTCATCGCCGCGGCCATGCGAAGAATCACCAATCGACACGACCTCACCATGACTCTGCCGTCCATGCTGCGGAACCTGCTCGGTTGAGCAGACGACATCACATGCCGTCCCCCCGAAGTGCGTGTCGAGCACTGCTGGCCACGCTGCTGGCGGTCCATCTGACGATCGGAGGCGCGGCGGGAACCTTGTTGGCCAAGGGCTACTTCACGGAGCCGAGCGAACAGCAATGCGCAGGTGCGAACACGAAGGGACGCGTCGGCGTCTCCGACGGCGCCGACATACTCGACATGTCGGACGGCGACCTCGACCGTCTCCTTCGCGCCGCGCGTGACGCCGGGGTCTGGTCGGTGCGGGTGGACGTCGACTGGTCCCGCATCGAGGCCGAGCGGGGACGACGCGACTGGTCAGACGTCGACCGGGTGATCCACGCGGTCAGGATGCACGGCATGTGCGCGCACGGCCTGCTCAGCTACGCGCCGGCATGGGCCGCCGACCCGGCCGTGCATCCCGAGGGCAGCTACTTCGCGCCAGAACCAGAACTGTTCGCGCAGTTCGCCCGCGACACCGCGACTCGATACCGGAACGGCGTCAGGGTGTGGGAGGTGTGGAACGAACCCAACACCATCAGATTCTTCAAGCCCAAGCCCGACGCCGCCAGCTACGGTGCGCTCCTCACCGCGGCCTACACCGCGATCAAGTCGGTCGGGCCCGATCTGACCGTGGTGTCCGGCGGTCTCGCGCCCGCCGTGGACAACGGCCGCGACATCGCGCCGACCACCTTCCTGACCGGTCTCTACACCGCAGGCGCCAACCGCTACTTCGACGCTTTCGGGATTCACCCCTATACGTATCCAGCGCTGCCGAACGATCTTTCGACCAGTGCGTGGAACACCGCGCTGCGGTTGAACAACATGCACGACGTCATGATCGACGGCGGCGACGCACGGAAACCCATCTGGATCACCGAATGTGGCGCCCCGACGGGAACCGCAGCGGTCGCCGTGAGCGATGACGCGCAGGCGCAGACGCTACGCATCATGCTGCGCGCCGCGCGTGACGTCTCCTGGCTGGGGCCTGCCTTCGTCTACAGCCTGCGCGACAGCGGCACCGACCGATCCGACCCCGAACAGAACTTCGGGATTCTGCGCCGCGACTTCCTGCCGAAGCCCGCGTACGCCGTCGTCAAGGAGTTCGCAGGCGGTCCGCAGTGAGTCGGCAGCGAATCTGTGCCGTTAGCTAGTGGCACTCGAGGCGCCTCGATAGGATCGACCTCGTCACGTCCGCAGCAGAACGTCGTAACGCAGCGTTTCCTAAGTCTGCGCCACCAAGGAGCTCCGCTTGCCACCCGTCGACGATCCGACCCACCGCGGTGACGTCCCCTCGATCGACCTGGCTGGACACTTCCGTGAACTCGGTCGCGCGTTTCTGCCTGCCCTGCTCATCGCGCTGGTGGTCGGCGGCGCGGTATTCGGGTTGCAGACCCTTCTCGTCACGAAGCAGTACGCAGCATCGATCATCACTGAGATCACGCCGTCGCAGACGCTCATCCCCGGTGACGCCTTCGTCGAACAGATGCGCGCTCCCTTCATGGGGCTCGCGCAAGACACCAACGTCCTCAACCAGGTGCTGTCCGCCGTCGACACCGGCTGGAACGCCGACACCCTGAGGGAACACGTCGAACTGACGCCGGGTCCCGCACCGCAGTTGCTCATCTTCACCGTCACCGCAGACAAGCCCGAGCTGGCCCAACAGCTCGCGCGGTCGATGGTGATCACGGTGGCACAGGCGTCCTTTGCCAACCATGCCCGTGACGTCGGCCGTCGGACCGAGCAGGTGCAGGCGTCGATCACGGCCGAGGAGGCCCGCAACTCCACCCTGGCTCCCGACGATCCCGCCAAGCCCGATTCCGACAAGGAGCTCACCAATCTGCGCGCGCAATTCGCCTCGCTGCAGAGCATCAGTGGCGACCAACTGACCATCTTGTCGACGCCGCAGCAGAATCCCGATCCGGTGTCACCCCGCCCGCTGTCCGAAGGCCTCGTCGCCGCACTTGCGACGTTGATCGTCGCGGCCGAGTTGATCGTCTTCCTCCGAAGCCGCGTCGGAACCAAGCCGACTCGCGCCTGGGCCCGACCGGTGGCGCAGAAGTACCGCGCGCGCTTCGACGCCGACACCACCGACGACGGCGTCCTGTCACCGTTGGCGGCGGCCACTCTGGCCCAGAATCAGCGTGACGGACGCGCCGTCGCCATTTTGCTGGGCGACAAGGCCGTCGCCCCGAAACCCGTCGTGCCGGCCGACAGTCGCGGCACCGTCCCCCGTCCGATCCTGCGTCCCATGCCGCTCACGGGCGAGTGGTGGCAAACCGTCAACCTCGGCAGGGTGGCGGCAGCGGTGGTGATCGTCTCGGTGGCCGGTTCGGACCGCAAGGCCGCCGAGCGCGCGCTCCGACAACTCGCCGACATCGGGATCCCGACGATCCTCGTGGTGCAATCCTCTCGCCGCGACCGCCGAGCCGAGACGCCCGAAGCGCCGTCGACGCCCGCCAGGCACACGCCCGTCCACGCCGAAGACCATGCCGAATAACCGCATGTCCACTAACCGCATAGCGATCGTGCACGAGCGGCTCACCGAGGTGGCCGGCTCGGAACACGTGATCGAGCAACTGGCCCTGCAGTGGCCCGACGCCGAGGTCTACACGTCGATCGCCCGTCCCGAAGGCGTGCCCTCCGGGCTCGTACGGCCGCCGCGGACCACCTATCTGGACTCGTTGTATCACGGTGTGCTGAAGGAGAAGTCTTACGCGCCGCTGATGCCGCTGATGCCGCGGGCGTTCCGGAACCTGAGGTTCGATTCGGTCGACGCCGTCATCGCCAGCCACCACGCCTTCGCCACGCAGGCCGCGA
>JAOPWT010000118.1 GCA_025965555.1 Mycobacterium sp. | reverse complement strand
ATCGCCGCGCTCAAGGTGACCGTCGCGGTGCTCAGCGCACTGGGCACCACCACCGTCGGCGCATTCTCGGGCGGATCGGTGAAGAAGAGAAGCACGATCACGCGCACGTAGAAGTACGCCGCCACCGCGCTGGCGCAGACGCCGACGATCACCAGGGGCGCGGCGCCGCCCTCGGCCGCCGCCTTGAAGACCGCGAACTTGCTGACGAAGCCGCTGGTCAACGGAATGCCCGCGAACGCGAGTAGAAACAGTGAGAACACCACGCCAACCAGTGGGTGGCTGCGCCCCAGGCCTGCCCACCGCAACATGTCAGTCTCCTCTTCGCCCGCCGCATTGCGCACGACGCTGACGACGGCGAAGGCGCCGAGCGTGCTGAACCCGTAGGCGAACAGGTAGAACAACGTCGCGGCGACACCGCTGTCGTTCAGCGCTATCACACCGGTGAGGATGAAGCCGGCGTGGGCGACCGACGAGTAGGCCAGCATCCGCTTGACGTCACTCTGCGACACCGCCGTCACCGTGCCGACCACCATCGTGAGGATCGCGATGCCCCACATCAGGGGGCGCCACTCATCCTCGAAGCCTGGCAGCGCGACGTAGAAGATTCGCAGCATGGCGCCGAATGCGGCGATCTTGGTGGCTGCTGCCATGAACGCCGTCACCGGGGTGGGAGCGCCCTGGTAGACGTCCGGAATCCACGAATGGAACGGGACCGCACCGACTTTGAACAGCACGCCGACCGACAACAAGCCAATGCCGACGAGAGCCAGCGCCGAGTTGTCCGAACCCGTGGATGCCTGTTCGCGGATGCCGCTGAGGCTCAGGCTGCCGGAGTAGCCGTACAGCAGCGCGATGCCGTACAGGAAGAACGCCGACGAGAACGCGCCAAGGAGGAAGTACTTGAGCGACGCCTCCTGAGAGAGCAGTCGCCGCCTCCGGGCCAGCCCGCACATCATGTACAGCGGCAGCGAGAAGACCTCGAGCGCGACGAACATCGTCAGCAGATCGTCGGAGGCGGGAAACAGCAACATCCCGGCGAGCGCGAACATGGTCAGCGGGAAGATCTCCGTTTGGGCGATACCGGCTTTCGTCGCAAGCTTCTCGGCGACGCTGCCCGGCGCCGTGGAGGCCATCGGGGTGAAGGCGTCGAGGCCGCTCGCTCCGTTGTCGGCGTCGACCTCGGATGCGATCCGACGCTCGGCGATCAGCAGCGTGCCGAGGATGCCGACCAGCAGCAGGGTGCCCTGCAGGAACAGGGCCGGCTTGTCGAGGGCGACGGCGCCCTCGACGGCGATCTGGCCACGCGACGAACCGAGACCGATCCAGTCGATCACGACCGCGACCAGTGCGGCGACCTGACCTCCGACGGCCAACGTCAACTGAACTGGGTAGCGCACCGCGCGGGGCAGGAACGCTTCGACGAGCACACCGAGCACGGCGACGGTCAACACGATCAACATCGGGGAGAGCAGACCGTATTCGACCGAGGGCGGGGTGAGGTTCATTTCGCGGGTCCTTCCGCGACGCGGGGTGCCGGATCATGCTGGCCGATCGTGGTCAGCGTGTGGCTGACGGCCGGGTCGATGACGTCGAGGACGGGTTTCGGATACACCCCGAGTACCAACAGGATCGCGATCAGCGGCGCCACTACGACGAGTTCCCTCGGGACGAGGTCACGCAACTTCTCGTTCTCGACGGCGACGGGCCCGGTCATCATGCGCTGGTACATCCACAGGATGTAGATCGCCGAGAGTACCAATGCGGAGGACGCGAAGACGGCCATGGCGGGATACGTGGTGAAAGTGCCGATCAGCACCAGGAATTCACTGATGAACGGCGCGAGGCCCGGCAGTGACAAGGTGGCCAACCCGGCGACGAGGAACGTCCCCGCGAGCACCGGCGCGACCTTCTGCACTCCACCGAAGGCCGCGATGGCGCGGCTCCCCCTGCGCGACACCAGGAATCCCGCGACCAAGAACAGCGCGGCCGTCGAGATGCCGTGGTTGACCATGTAGAGCGTCGACCCGGCCTGGCCCTGGCTCGTCATCACGAAGATGCCGAGGATGATGAAGCCGAAGTGGGAGATCGACGTATAGGCGATCAGTCGCATCACGTCGGTCTGGCCGATCGCCACGATCGCGCCGTAGATGATGCCGATGACCGCCAGCGTGATGATCAACGGCCGGAACGTCACCGCGGCGTCGGGGAACAACTGCAGGCAGTATCGCAGCATCCCGAACGTGCCGACCTTGTCGACGACGGCCATCATCAGCACGGCCGTCGCGGGGGTGGCCTCGACCGCCGCGTCGGGCAGCCAGCGGTGGAATGGCCATAGGGGTGCCTTGACCGCGAAGGCGAACATGAAGCCGAGGAACAACGCGTTCAGCACTGCGGGGCTGATGTTCAGCGAGCCGTTGGCGACGGCAGCCACGATCGCGCGGAAGTCGAAGGTACCTCCCGCGAACGCGTCACTCTTGGCCGTCGCCACGTACAGTCCGATGACCGCGGCCAGCATGATCAGACCGCCGAACAGGTTATACAGCAAGAACTTCACTGCGGCCTTGGATCTGTTCGCGCTCGCATCCTGGGTCGTCTCACCCGTTCGACTTCCGCCGAAGCCGCCGATCAGGAAGTACATCGGGATGAGCATCGCCTCGAAGAAGACGTAGAACAGCAGGACGTCCAGCGCGGTCAGCGAGATCAGCACCATGCCCTCGACGGCCAGCGTCAGCGCCATGTAGGCGTGCGCGGAACGGCCTTGATCGCCACCGTCGTTCCAGCCTGCCACGATCAACAGCGGCACCAGCACCGCGGTCAGCACCACCAGCGCCAGCGCGATGCCGTCGAGGCCGAGGATGTAGCCCGTACCGAACGACGGGATCCAGGCGTGATCCTCGACGAACTGGTACTGCGCACCCGCCGGGTCGAACGTCACGGCCAGCAGCACCGCGATCGCCAACACCACCAACGACAACGCCAGCGCCGCGTACTTCGCGAGATGCCTTGCCGCCGAGGGCAGCAGGATCACCACGCCCGCGCCGACCATCGGAACGGCCCAGAGAACTGTCAGCCACGGCATGCCGGTCACCAGACCCTCACCGCCAGGATCGCGGCGACGACGAGTGCCGCGCCGCCGAGCATGGACAGGGCGTACGAGCGGGCGAACCCGGTCTGCAGCCGCCCCAGTCGCTGCGATGCGCCACCGACGAGGTTGCCGAGCACGCGGGACACGTCGTCGATCCCGTCGTCGTCGATCTCGACGAGACCCGCGGTGAGCACCTGGCCCGGTCGCATCAGGACGTCCTCGTTGAAGGCGTCACCGTAGAGATCCTTGCGGGCGGCGACGGTCAGCGCCGACACCTTCTCGGGTGCCGTCTCGGGGATCGAACGCGTGGCGTACATGCGGTAGGCGATGCCGACACCAACCGCGACGACGGCCAGTGTGATGGTGGTCATCAGCCAGACCGGTAGGGCGTGCGCGGCTTCCTGGTGGGCGCCGACGACCGGTTCCAGCCAGTGCTCCAACGTGCCGCCGACGGCCAGCAGACCACCCGCGCCCACCGATCCGACCGCGAGCACGATCATCGGCCACGTCATGCTCCCCGGTGATTCGTGCGGGTGGGTGTCGGGTTTCCACCGCTTCTCGCCGAAGAACGTCATCAGCATCACCCTGGTCATGTAGAACGCGGTGATGCCCGCGCCGAGCAGGGTGGCGCCACCGAGGAGCAGACCCTTGACTCCTCCTGCGGCGAAGGCGGTTTCGATGATCGCATCCTTGGAGAAGAAGCCTGCGAACGGGGGGATGCCGATGATTGCCAGGTAACCGAGGCCGAACGTCACGAACGTGATCGGCATGAAGCTGCGCAGTCCGCCGAACCGGCGCATGTCGGTCTCGTCGTCCATGCCGTGCATCACCGAACCGGCGCCGAGGAACAGCCCCGCCTTGAAGAAGCCATGGGTCAGCAGATGCATGATCGCGATGGCGTAGCCGGCCGGACCCAGACCGGCGGCAAGCACCATGTAGCCGATCTGCGACATGGTCGACGCCGCGAGCGCCTTCTTGATGTCGTCCTTCGCGCAACCGATGACGGCACCGAACAGCAGGGTCACGGCGCCGACGATCACCACGCCGAGGCGGGCATCGGGAGCGAGGTCGAAGACGGGCCCGGAGCGCACGATCAGGTAGACGCCCGCCGTCACCATGGTCGCCGCGTGGATGAGCGCCGACACCGGCGTCGGGCCCTCCATCGCGTCGCCGAGCCACGACTGCAGCGGCACCTGTGCGGACTTGCCGCACGCCGCCAGCAGAAGCAAGAACCCGATCGCGGTGAGCGTGCCCTGGCTCATCTGGCCGACGGCCCCGAAAACGCCCCCGTAGGAGATGGTTCCTACGTTGGCGAACATCACCATCAAGGCCAACGCCAGGCCGACGTCACCGACCCGGTTGACGACGAACGCCTTCTTGGCCGCGGCGGCGGCCGACGGCTTATGAGACCAGAACCCGATCAACAGGTACGACGCCAAGCCGACGCCTTCCCAGCCCATGTAGAGGCCGAGGTAGTTGTCGGCCAGCACCAGCAGAAGCATCGCGGCCACGAACAGGTTGAGGTAGGCGAAGAACCGCCGACGTTCGGGGTCGTGGGACATGTAGCCGACCGAGTAGATGTGGATCAGCGAACCCACGCCCGTGATGAGGAGCACGAAACACACTGAGAGTTGGTCGAGTTGGAGACCGAAGTCCACCCGGAGCTGCCCGACGGGCACCCAGCTGAAGAGATGTTCGTGGAATCCGCGGTCATCGGCGGGTTGGTTCACCAGGCCGACGAAAAGCACCACGCCGACGGCGAAGGACGCCAGTACGGTCGCGCAGCCCAGCAGATGACCCCAGCCATCGGTGGCCTTGCCACCGAGCAGCAGGATCACCGCACCGAGCAACGGAAGCGCTATCAGGAGCCATAGGGGAAGGGTCATCGGGGCTCAGGCTCGTTTCTTCTTCGCGCGAGCGCTCATCAGTGCGCTCTCTTCTTCGCGCGAGCGCTCATAGTGCGCTCTCTTCTTCGCGCGAGCGCTCATCAGTGCTTCAGCAGATTCGCCGCGTCGACCGAGGCCGACTGCCTGGCCCGGAAGATGGTCATGATGATCGCCAGGCCGACCACGACCTCGCAGGCGGCGACCACCATGGTGAAGAACGCCACCACCTGACCGTCGAGGTGCCCGTGCAGGCGCGAGAACGCGACGAAGGCGAGGTTCGCGGCGTTGAGCATCAACTCGACGCACATGAACATCACGATCGCGTTGCGCCGCAACAGTACTCCCGCGGCCCCGATGGTGAACAGCAGCGCGGACAGATATACGTAGTTCTCGGGATTCACGACGGGCCCCCGTTTCTGGTCGCCACGGTGCGCGGCGGCAGTATTCCGCTCACCGACGTCAAGGCGTCGGAGCCGTCGGGTAGCCGCGCGGCGACGTCCACTGCGTTGTTGCGCGCATACACACCTGGATTCGGCATCGGGGTGGCGTGTCCACCCGGGGCGAACCTCTCGGTGGCCATCTCGCGCTGGGTCTTGCGACGGTCGATGCGCTCGCGGTGGGTCAACACCATCGCGCCGAGGGTGGCCGTGATGAGCAGCGCACTGGTCAGCTCGAAGGCCCACAGATAGCGGACGAAGATCAGCGCCGCGAGGCCCTCGACGTTGCCGCCCGCATTGGCCTGGGCCAGTCCGGTGAAGCCGGCCACGGAGACGTTGCCGATGCCTGCGATGAGCAGAACACCGAACGCCAGACCCGCCCCGATCGCGGCGATGCGTTGGCCCCGAATGGTTTCCACCAGTGAGTCGGCGGAGTCCACGCCAATCAGCATCAGGACGAACAGGAAGAGCATCATCACCGCGCCGGTGTAGACGACCACCTGCACGACACCGAGGAAGAGGGCGTCCTGGGCGATGTAGAGCACCGCGAGGATGATCATCGTGATCGCCAGGAAGATCGCCGAGTACACGGCCTTGGGCGCGGCGACGACGGCGATGGCCCCCAACACGGCGAGGGTGCCGAGGACCCAGAACGTCACCGCCTCCATGGTCGATGTGCGGTAGACGGCCTCGGCGGCGAGAAGTGTGAGGTCGCCTGTCACAGCATTGCTTCCGTGGGCTCCGACGAGGGCTTCACCGGGGGCTTCGACGAGGGCTTCACTGTCGGCATGCCGAGCGAGGTGGCCAGGCCGTCGGACCTGATGTTGCCCCGGTAGTAGTCCTCGTCGGTGCTACCCGGTGCCATGGCGTGGGGCGGAGCCGTCATCCCGGGCTGTAGCGGCGCCAACAACTTGGTTTTGTCGTAGATCAGATCGGAGCGGTTGTCGTCGGCCATTTCGTAGTCGTTGGTCATGGTCAATGCCCGCGTGGGGCAGGCTTCGATGCACAGCCCGCAGCCGATGCACCGAAGATAGTTGATCTGGTAGACCCGGCCGTAGCGCTCGCCGGGGCTGTGCCGGCCGCCTTCGGTGTTGTCAGCACCCTCGACGTAGATCGCGTCCGCGGGGCACGCCCACGCGCACAGCTCGCAGCCGATGCACTTCTCGAGACCGTCGGGCCAGCGGTTGAGCTGGTGCCGGCCGTGGAAGCGGGGTGCCGTCGGGACCTTCTCG
>JAOPWT010000116.1 GCA_025965555.1 Mycobacterium sp. | reverse complement strand
CCGAATCCATTGGCTCGACGGCGCGGCCCCCGGGAACGTGGACGCCGCGCTCGTAGTCTGGGGCGACGTATCCTGAGCAGGTGATGTTCACCAAGGGGCACGGTACGGAGAACGACTTCGTGCTGCTGCCCGACGTCGGGGCGAGGCTGGTGCTGACATCTGAAGCCGTCTCCGCGCTGTGCGACCGCCGCCGCGGCCTCGGCGCCGACGGTGTGCTGAGGGTGACGACGGCCGACGCCGCGCTGGCCGCAGGGGTCTTCGGCCGGATCCCCGAGGGCGTTGGCGCAGACGACTGGTACATGGACTACCGCAACGCGGACGGCTCGATCGCCCAGATGTGCGGCAACGGGGTCCGCGTGTTCGCCCACTACCTGCGGGCCAGCGGCCTCGAAACGCGTGACGAGTTCGTGGTCGGATCGCTGGCGGGGCCGCGCCCCGTCGTGCTGCACGACGTCGACGCGGTCTCGGCCGACGTCACGGTGGACATGGGCAAGGCCAATCAGTTCGGCAACGGGGCGGCCGTCGTCGGCGGACGACGGTTCGGCGGACTCGCCGTCGACGTCGGCAATCCCCATCTCGCCTGCGTCGACGCGTCCCTCACCACCGCGGAGTTGGCCGACCTCGACGTCGCCGCCCCCGTGTGGTTCGACGCCGCCCAGTTCCCCGAGGGCGTGAACGTCGAGGTGCTGACGGCCCCGGTGGACGGGGGCGTGACGATGCGCGTGCACGAGCGCGGCGTGGGCGAAACCCGTTCGTGCGGCACGGGAACCGTCGCGGCGACCGTCGCGGCGCTGCGCCACCAGGGCGCCGAGACGGGCACCCTGCGGGTCCGGATCCCCGGCGGCGAGGTGACCGTCACGATCACCGACGTCACCAGTTACCTGCGCGGACCATCGGTCCTGGTGGCAACGGGCGAACTCTCCGAGGAATGGTGGCAGTCTCATCAGCGTTAATTGGGGTGCATGAAAAGTGATCTCCGTGCGAATCTGTATTCGCCCATGACCCATCCCAATATGCCCAGTACGGGCGAACTCGCCCTGGAAGACCGTTCGGCCCTTCGCCGAGTGGCAGGTCTCTCGACCGAGCTCACCGACGTCACCGAGGTGGAATACCGCCAGTTGCGGCTCGAGCGGGTCGTGCTCGTCGGCGTCTGGACCGAGGGCACCGCGGCCGACGCCGACGCGAGCATGGCGGAACTGGCCGCGTTGGCCGAGACCGCAGGCTCCGAGGTGCTCGAGGGCATGGTGCAGCGTCGGGACAAACCCGACGCGGGAACCTACATCGGCTCGGGCAAGGCCAAGGAGCTGCGCGACATCGTCGTGTCCACCGGCGCCGACACCGTCATCTTCGACGGTGAGCTGACCCCCGGGCAACTCAACGCACTCGAGAAGATCGTCAAGGTCAAGGTCATCGACCGCACCGCGCTGATCCTCGACATCTTCGCCCAGCACGCCACGTCCGCGGAGGGCAAGGCGCAGGTCGCCTTTGCGCAGATGGAGTATATGCTGCCGAGGTTGCGTGGCTGGGGCGAGTCGATGTCACGTCAGGGCGGTGGTGCCGGCGGCAGCGGTGGCGGGGTCGGCACGCGCGGTCCCGGCGAGACCAAGATCGAGACCGACCGTCGTCGGATCCGCGAGCGAATGTCCAAGCTGCGTCGCGAGATCAAGGACATGAAGAAGATTCGCGACACCCAGCGCGGACGCCGGTTGCGCAGTGACGTGGCGTCGATCGCGATCGTCGGATACACCAACGCAGGCAAGTCCAGCCTGCTCAACGCACTCACCGGTGCCGGTGTCCTGGTGGAGAACGCCTTGTTCGCCACCCTCGAACCCACCACCCGCCGTGGACGTTTCGAGGATGGGCGCCCGTTCGTGCTCACCGACACCGTCGGGTTCGTGCGACACCTGCCGACCCAGCTGGTCGAGGCCTTCCGGTCAACGCTCGAGGAAGTCGTCGATGCCGAACTGCTGATTCACGTGATCGACGGTTCCGACGTCAATCCGCTGGCGCAAGTCAACGCGGTGCGCAAGGTGGTCAACGAGGTCGTGCAGGAGTACGACATCGCCCTACCGCCGGAGTTGTTGGTGGTCAACAAGATTGACGCTGCCACGGGTCTGGGGCTGGCACAGTTGCGGCGCGCGCTACCCGACGCGGTGTTCGTCTCGGCGCACACCGGCGACGGGCTCGACCGACTTCGCAGCCGGATGAGCGAGATGGTGGTGCCCAGGGACGTCACCGTCGACGTCACGATCCCTTACGACCGAGGCGAATTGATCGCGCGCATGCACTCGGAGGGCCGTGTGGACGTCACCGAGCACTCCGAAACCGGCACGCGCATCAAGGCCCGGGTGCCCGCGGCGCTTGCTGCGAGCCTCGACGACTTCGTCACGTTCTAGACCGCCGCGGCGGGAACGGCCCCCTTCGTGCGGTAGACTTCGAACCAATGTTGGCGGTGCCTCGCGCCGTCAGCACGTCGTGGAACGCTCGATCATCCCGATGCCTTCGGCCACAGTGACGTGGCTCATCGCATTCTGGCGATCAGTGCATTGCACTAGCTCTTCTCGCGGCGATCGATATTGCCCACCGGCAATCTCGCCCACCGAGCCACGTATTCGCCTGACCCCTTACGTCTAGCGCAGACGCGGCCGCACCCATGCCCGAAAGGCATTTACAGACAATGACTGCAGAACTCACCTTCGAATCCCTCGGTGTGCCGGAACGCCTCAGTCGCGTTCTCGCCGACCGTGGCATCAGTAGTCCGTTCCCGATCCAGACCAGCACGCTGCCCGACACGCTCGGCGGTCGTGACGTGCTCGGCCGCGGAAAGACCGGCAGCGGAAAGACTCTCGCCTTCTCCATCCCGTTGGTGGCCAGGCTCGGCGGCGGCGCCCGTCGGCCGTCGCGCCCCACCGGCCTGGTGCTGGCGCCCACGCGTGAACTGGCCACGCAGATCACCGCCGTCATCGAGCCGCTCGCAGCGGCTCTCGGCATGACCGTCACCACCATCTTCGGTGGCGTGTCACAGAGCAGGCAGGTCAGCGCACTGCGCGCAGGCGTCGACATCGTGGTTGCCTGCCCGGGCCGCCTCGAGGACCTGATGAAGCAACGCCTCATCACCCTCGACGCCGTGCAGATCACCGTGCTGGACGAGGCCGACCACATGGCCGATCTCGGCTTCCTGCCCGGCGTGACGCGCATTCTGGCGGCGACGCCTGCGGGCGGGCAGCGGTTGCTGTTCTCGGCGACGCTGGACAACGGTGTCGACAAGCTGGTGCAGCGCTTCCTGCGCAACCCGGTCACCCACTCCGTCGACGAGATCGACGCACCGCCGGTCGCCATGACCCACCACGTGTTCCACGTCTCCGGTGCGCAGGAGAAGACCCAGCTGGTGCACCGGCTGGCGTCGGGCACCGGGCGCCGAATCCTCTTCATGCGCACCAAGCATCAGGCCCGCAAGCTCGCCAAGCAGCTCACTGACGCCGGTGTGCCGTCGGTCGACCTGCACGGCAACCTGTCTCAACCGGCCCGCGACCGCAACCTCGCCGCGTTCAGCTCGGGTGATGCCCGCGTTCTCGTCGCCACCGACATCGCGGCCCGAGGCGTGCACGTCGACGACGTCGAACTCGTCGTCCATGTGGACCCGCCCGTCGAGCACAAGGCCTACCTCCACCGTTCCGGTCGTACGGCGCGGGCGGGAAGCGCGGGTGACGTGGTGACCGTGGTACTGCCCGAGCAGCGCAGGGACACTCAGCAGCTGCTGCGCAAGGCCGGCATCTCGGCTCAGCCGCAACAGGTGCGCGCCGATTCGGCGAGCGTGCTCGAACTCGTCGGCGAGATCGCCCCGCATCGCGAGCCCCCGCCACGCCAGGCCCCTCCGGCCCGGACCGGCGGCGGCTCGAGCCGTGGCGGTTCAGGCCGCGGCGGCAGTGGATCTCATCGTGGTGGGCCCAGCTCCGGCGGTCGTCCCGCAGGCTCGGGCGGCAACGCCCGCCGTGGCGGCGGCCCACGTCGCCCGAGGTCCGGCTCCGGCCGGGCTCAGACCAGCTCCTAGTCTCCGGCCTGCGGGCGTGCACCACGCCGTTCGACGATCGTCGGCGGCTCGTGCGCCCGCACCGGCGGCAGCGGACCCTCGAATCTCTCGATCTGCACCAGCACGTGGGCACCGGTGCAGCCCTTCGCGAGTGACGACGTGCCGGTGTCGGCGGTCAGTACGTTTGGATTGCCGTGCACGCACATGGAATCCAGCTCCGCTGGGTCCTGAGGGTCGTACCAGGCGCCGGTCGACAGCTGCACCACGCTAGGGCGGAGTCGGTCGTCGACGACCAGGCCGGCCAGGCAGGCGCCTCGGTCGTTGAACACCCGCACCACGTCTCCCGCGGTCAGGCCGCGCTCTTGGGCGTCCCGAGGGTGCATCCGAATGGGTTCGCGCCCTTGCACTTTGGAGTCCATGCTGGCACGGCCGCCGTCCAGCTGACTGTGCAGACGCGTGGCGGGCTGGTTGGCCAGCAGGTGCAGCGGGTAGTCGGCGGCACGGGCACCGCCCAGCCATTCGTCGGGCTCGAACCACTTGGGATGACCCGCGCAGTCGTCGTAGCCGAACCCGTCGATGTCACACGAGAAGATCTCGATGCGCCCGCTGGGGGTGTTGAGCCGATGGGCGACGGGATCGGCGCGGAAGTCGGCGAGCAACGAGAGCCCGGTCTCGGTCGGCAACCGCAATCGGCCGGCGGCCCAGAACTCCTCGAAGGACGGCACCTCGAAATCCAGTTGGGCCGACCACTTCTCGTACATGTGGACGAGCCACTCACGGGCATCGCGCCCCTCGGTGAACGCCTCGCCGTAACCGAGTCGGTGGGCCAGCGCGGCGAAGGTGGTGTAGTCGTCGCGTGTGTCGGCGTACGGCTCGGCCAGCGCGGGCATGTCAACCAGCAGGGGATCGTTCTTCGATCCGGAGTAGTCCTCGCGCTCGAACGCGGTTGTCGACGGCACCACGAAGTCGGCGTGCTTGGCCATCGCCGTCCAGTAAGGATCGTGGACGACCACCGTGTCGACCTTGCCGAGTGCCCGCCGCAGCCGGGGCAGGTTCTGGTGGTGGTGGAACGGATTGCCGCCCGCCCAGTACACGCACTTGACGTCGGGATAGGTGAGCGTTCTGCCGTTGTACGAGTATTGCTCGCCGGGGTGCAGCAGCATGTCGCTGATCGCCGCCACCGGAATGAAGGTCGTGACGGGATTGGTTCCCTGCGGGAACGTCGGCAACGAGCAGCGCAGCGGCGCCATGCCGACCTCGTTCTGGGAGCCGTAGCCGTGGCCGAAACCTCCTCCAGGCAGCCCGATTTGACCGAGCATCGCCGCGAGGGTCAAGCCCATCCATGGCGCCTGCTCGCCGTAGCGGATGCGCTGCAACGACCAACTCACCATGACGATGGTGCGGTGCGCGGCCATCCGCCTGGCCAACGAGACGAGGACCTCGGCGGGCAGCCCGCAGATGTCCGCCGCCCACTGGGGTGACTTGGCGACCCCGTCGTCCACCCCGAGAAGGTAACGCTCGAACCGTGGGTAACCCGTGCAGTAGGCGTCGAGGAAGGCGCGGTCGGCCAACCCCTCAGTGGCCAGCACGTATGCCAGCGCAGCCATGATCGCCACGTCGGTACCCGGCACCGGCGCCAGCCACTCGAAATCGCCGTCGGTGTCGTCGCGCAGCGGGCTGAAGGAGACGATCCGCCCGCCGCGATCGCGCAAGCTCTGCAACGCCCCACGTGTCGGGTGTTCGGTGGTACCGCCGGCGTTGACCGCCGAGTTCTTCACGCCAACGCCGCCGAAACATACGAGCAATTCGGTGTTCTCGGCGATGACCTGCCATGCCGTGGAGCGTTGGAACAGGTCGTCGTGGGTGCCGACGACACGCGGCATAATGACCCCGGTCGCGCCGAGGCTGTAGGAGTGCCGCGAAAAACTATATCCACCAAGGTGTTTCAGGAACCGGTGGACTTGGCTCTGGGCATGGTGAAAACGTCCTGCGCTGGCCCAGCCGTAGGAACCGCCGTAAATCGCCTCGTTGCCATGAATGTCGACGATCCGGCGTAGTTCGCCGGCCAGCAGCTCGGTCAGTTCGTCCCATGACAGCGCGACGAACTCGTCGGCGCCGCGGCGCGTGCTCGGCCCCGGCCCGTCGTCGAGCCAACCGCGGCGGACGGCAGGAGTCTGGATCCGCGACCGGTGCCGAATCGAGCCCGCCAGGTTGCCGAGAAGGGGCGACGGGTCGGCATCGCCTTCGAACGGTCGCACCGAGGCGATGTCACCGCCACGAACGTCGGCGGTGAAGGCACCCCAGTGCGTGAGTGACGTCGAAGACTTCGCCATTGCGCCGATCCTAGGGCGCAGACTGCGCCACGGACGTCCACGGGCCTCGGTACCGAGGGTATCAACCATCCGGTTGGGTGGTATATCGTCGTCGCCACATGTCGTTCCGCCGATCCGGAGGTCATCCATGGGCGCCATCAAGTACGACCGCACCCTTTTCGAACCCGAGCACGAGCTGTTTCGCGAGTCCTACCGCGGTTTCCTCGAGCGCCACGTCGCGCCGTTCCATGACCAGTGGGAGAAGGACAAGATCGTCGACCGCGGGGTCTGGCTCGAGGCGGGGAAACAGGGTTTCCTCGGGATGGCCGTGCCGGAGGAGTACGGCGGCGGTGGTGACGACGACTTCCGCTACAACGTTGTCATCACCGAGGAGACCACGGCCGGGCGCTACAGCGGCCTCGGGTTCCCCCTGCAGAACGACATCATCGCGCCGTACCTGCTGCGCCTGGCCACCGAGGAGCAGAAGCAGCGTTGGCTGCCGGGCTTCTGTTCCGGCGAGCTGATCACGGCGATCGCCATGACGGAGCCGGGTACGGGCAGCGACCTGCAGGGCATAAAGACCCGTGCGGTCAAGCAGGAGGATGGCAGCTGGGTGCTCAACGGCGCGAAGACCTTCATCACCAACGGCATCAACGCCGACCTGGTGATCGTCGTGGCGAGCACCGACCCCGAGAAGGGCGCCCTCGGTTTCTCGTTGCTGGTTGTCGAGCGGGGCATGGAGGGTTTCGAACGCGGTCGTCACCTGGACAAGATCGGCCTGGACGCCCAGGACACCGCCGAGCTGTCCTTCACCGACGTGTTGGTGCCCGCAGAGAACCTGCTCGGTGAGGAGGGCTCCGGTTTCGTCTACCTGATGCAGAACCTGCCCCAGGAGCGAATCAGCATCGCCGTGATGGCCGCCGCGGGCATGGCGGCCGTGCTGGAGGAAACCCTGCAGTACACCAAGGACCGCAAGGCGTTCGGCAAGCCGATCGGCAGCTTCCAGAACACCCGCTTCACCTTGGCCGAGCTGGCCACGGAGGCCACCGTCGTGCGCATGATGGTCGACGAGTTCCTCAAGCTGCATCTCGACGAGAAGTTGACCGTCGAGCAGGCGGCGATGGCCAAGTGGTACTCCACCGAGGCCCAGGTGCGCCTCAACGACCGCTGCCTGCAACTGCACGGCGGCTACGGCTACATGCGCGAATATCCCGTCGCCAGAGCCTTCCTCGACTCGCGCATCCAGACGATCTACGGCGGCACGACGGAGATCATGAAGGAAATCATCGGCAGGAGCCTGGGCGTCTAGACGATTCGTCGGGTATTGCTGGTTGGCCCGCCGACGTGGCATTGGGGTGGCCCGTTCGCGCGACACATTCCCCGGACGGGTTGGATATCCCCCAAGATGGACGTCGACTGACGCAGAGTTGACGCACGCGGAACTCATGGGAGTCCGGGCAGCTCGCTGGGAGGATTGCAATGACGGGGCTTCGAACCCGCCTGGGCAGCACGATTGGGCGCGCCGGTGTCGGAGTCGTCGCGGCGACGGCTGCCGCCCTGCTCATCGCGCCCATCGCGGTGGCCACGCCCGACGGCGACGCCGACGCGGCCATCACTCAGGCGTGGGATGCGGGTGGCGGACCCACCGGGCCCCTCGGCGTCAAGGATGGCGGGGTTTACCCGATCGGGACGGGCTTCGGCCAGAACTTCGCGGGCGGGAAGATGTTCTTCACGCCGGACACCGGGGCACACGCCATGCGGGGCGCGATCCTCGACGAATACCAGTCGTTGGGCGGCCCGGCCGACGGCGACCTCGGTTTCCCGACGATCGATGAGGGCGACGGCAAGGCTCCAGGCAGCCGGAACACGACGTTCAGTGCCGCCGACCGGCCCGTGATCTTCTGGACGCCCGATACCGGTGCGCGCGTGGTTCGCGGGGCCATCAACGCGGCGTGGGACAAGCTCGGAGGCTCAGCCGGTGTGCTCGGGGTCCCGACCGACGACGAGGCGTACAGCGGCGACGACGTCAGTCAGAGCTTCTCCGGTGGCCAGGTGACTTGGAACCGGAAGACGAACGCGTTCACGACGACTCCGCCGGAGTTGGCAGACCAACTCGTGGGCCTCGAGATTCCGGGCGACGTCACCACCGCCATCGACGCGGCGCGCCGCGCGGCGGGCGGGCCGCTCGGGCCACTCGGTGCCCCCGACGGTGGCCAGTACAAGATCGGTTCCGACGGGGCCGGGCAGAACTACGCGGGCGGGAAGATCTTCTACAGTCCGGCGACGGGCGCCAACGTGCTGACCGGGCAGGTGCTGGCCAAGTACGAGAGCGTCGGAGGTCCGCAGGGCGATCTCGGCTTTCCGTCCAGTAACGAGACCGACGGTGGCCTGGCCCCGATGAGCATGATCGCCAGTTTCGCCGCCGCTGATCAGCCGGTGATCTTCTGGACACCCGACTTCGGCGCCGTGATCGTGCGCGGGGCGATGAACGCGGCATGGGCGAAGGTTGGCGGTGCGAAGGGCGACCTCGGCGCGCCGACTGCCGACCAGACCGAGAACGGTGACGTCGTCACGCAGAAGTTCAACGGTGGCGCCATCTCCTGGAACAAGACGACCAGCGAGTTCACCACCGAGCCACCGAGCCTCGAGGCCCAACTGAAGGGGTTGGTGGTGCCGGGCCGCGACGTGCCGCAGGCACCTCCCGCCGCTGAGTCACCGGCCAGCGGCGGTTCGAAGTGGATCCGGCCGAGCTCGTGGTGGCTGCTCGGCATCGTGCCGGTCGTAGTGCTCGTCGGTGTGGTGGCGGCCGCGGTACTGCTGAACCGGCGCCGTCAGGATGACCGCGCCCCGCTGGACGGCTTCGACGACGACGAAGACGATGATGACGACGACTACGACGACCATGAATTCGAATCCGGGCCGATCCCGTCGAGCGACCACGACGGTGATGGGGAGAGTGGCAGGCGCAGCACCTGGGCGATGCCCGTCGACGAGCACGGCGATCTCCCGAACGCACTTCGGCGAGGCCGACCCGACGGCTTCGTCGCCGACCTGTCCAGCAATCAGGACGCCATCGACACCGCTCCGACTCCGATCGTCTCGGAACCGGAAGTGGATCCGGAGAGCCCTTGGTACTCCGACCTCGACGACCATGACGACCATGACGACGATGGCGACCATGGCGACGATGACGACCATGGTGCCGCAGTCGACGATGGCCCCGCGTTCGACGAAGTGGCAGCGGTCGAGCCCGAGCCGGAAGCAGAACCGGAGCCCGACAGCGGGCCGCCGAGCGGCCGGCACGCGGCCATCCAGCTCGATGAGTCGGTGGTTTCGGAGACGTCGCTGCGGCTGGCGAGCGAGGACCCCTTCAACGCGCCTCAGGGCTATCCGATCAAGGCAGATACCAGGACTGGGCACTATTGGACGCCCGGTAGTGGTCGATACGACGATGCGCGCGCCGAGATCTGGTTTGCCAGCGAAGAATTCGCGCTGACGAACGGATTCACCAGGGGCTAGCGGCGGGCGGCTCAAATCTTGCGGATGACCGTGACGACCTTGCCGAGGATGGCGGCGTCGTTGCCCGGTATCGGGTCGAAGGCCGGGTTGTGCGGCATCAGCCACACCTGGCCGCTGGTGCGCTTGAAGGTCTTCACGGTGGCCTCGCCATCGATCATCGCCGCCACGATGTCGCCGTTCTCGGCAACGTTCTGCTGACGGATCACCACCCAGTCGCCGTCACAGATGGCGGCATCCACCATCGATTCGCCAACCACCTTCAGCAGGAACAGTGATCCCTCGCCGACGAGTTCCTTCGGCAGCGGGAACACGTCCTCGATAGCCTCTTCGGCCAAGATCGGACCGCCGGCGGCGATGCGCCCGAGAACCGGGACGAAGGTGGGCTCGGGCAGTGCATCCGACCCGGCGACGTCCGTCGTGACGACAGGCCCCGCGAGCCTCGACGGGTCGTCGGGGGACCGCACGTCGACGGCGCGCGGCCGGTTGGGGTCGCGACGCAGATAGCCCTTGCGCTCGAGCGTGCGCAGCTGATGCGCGACGGACGACGTCGACGTCAGCCCGACGGCGTCACCGATCTCGCGGATGCTCGGCGGATAGCCACGGGTGGTGACCGAGCTCCTGATGACCTCCAGGATGGTGCGCTGACGTTCGGTAAGGACCGTGTCGCTGCTGTCGCTCATGGCGCCGAATGTAGTCCTGTGCGGGGACAGAATCAAACATGTGTTCGACGCGTGTCGCCGACATTTTCGGTCGCCCGGACTTGTCGGTGGGCCGAGTTACGGTTTGCAACAGTTCGATCACATGTTCTAGTCATCGAACGTTTGAGCGATTAGCATTCGAACACAAGAGCGAATCGACACCGAAGGAAAGGCCCGCGAGATGACGATCATCACCCGAGAAGACCCCACCGACATCGTCGTGCGTCCCATGCGGCCGGTGCGGCGCTCGACGTCCGCGGCGAAGCGCCGTCCGCAGCCGCACCGCCCCGCGGGTGCGCCGCTGAATTACCGCGGTACCGGCGTTCTGATGTCTCGCGCATCGCACCGACGCAAGCCGGTGACCCCGCTGGCCACCGTCGTATTGGCCCTCGTCGCCGCCGCCATCACGGTGTGGCTCGGGTTGGTGGCGCAGGTGGGCGGCTCACACGACTCACCGGCCCCCTCGCCCGCGCGGTTGGCCGTCGTGCAGGTGCAGGCGGGGGAGTCGCTTGAGCAGCTGGCGCAGCGGATCGCACCGGAGGCATCCGTCGGGTCGGTCGTCGATCAGATCCGCGATCTCAATGAACTGGACTCGGCTGCTGTCGACGCGGGGCAGACGCTCATCGCGCCGGTTGGCTGATCGCGGCATGCGCCGTGAATCTCGCTGCCGTGCAACGGTACGCTCGTATGCGACCGGAGTAGGCGCACGCGGCGAAGGAGCGGAGATGCATTGTCCGTTCTGTCGTAACCCCGATTCGAGGGTCGTCGACTCCCGGGAAGCAGATGAGGGTCAGGCGATCCGGCGCCGCCGATCGTGCCCTGAGTGTGGTCGCAGGTTCACCACCGTCGAGACGGCAGTTCTCGCGGTCGTCAAGCGCAGCGGAGTCACCGAGCCGTTCAGCCGCGAGAAGGTCATCAAGGGCGTCCGCCGCGCCTGTCAGGGCCGCGATGTCGACGACGACGCCCTCAACCTGCTGGCCCAGCAGGTGGAAGACGCCGTGCGGGCGGCAGGCTCACCCGAGGTGCCGAGCAACGAAGTCGGCTTGGCGATCCTCGGTCCCTTGCGTGATCTGGACGAAGTCGCCTACCTGCGCTTCGCTTCGGTCTACCGATCGTTCTCCTCGGCCGCCGACTTCGAGCGTGAGATCGAGGCGCTCCGCGCCCACCGGGGCGTCTCGTCGGCGTGACGAATCAGTCGAGGCGCCGCACGCCGTCGTCGACGACGCGTCCCGCGACCTTGACCCAGCCGTCGGCACTCCACTTCGTCCGCAGCTGAGATCCCTTGCCCTGGGTGATCGCAAGGTCGCGACTCAGGTACTCGGTGATGCGGACGGCGCCCGCGCCCGTCGCCTCGTCTTCCGGAATACCCAGGTCGTTGGCGAACATCCGCGACCGAATGGTTCCCTCGGACTCGTCGATCCAGGCCCAGAGGTAGTGCTCGACGGCATCGTCGTAGTCGTCGGGGTCCGCGTTGAGCACGTCGTCGACCGAAGCCATGTCATCGATCGACAAGTCGGGCGCCCAGTCGGCGCGCGCACTGATCACGGTGAACTCGCCGTCCTCGAGTTGCTCGTATGAGACTTGCACCACGCCGGCGGGTACCTGCAGCGTCTTGACGGGCGTGCCCCGGTCCCTGAGCCACCACGACGCGCCGACGGTCGGGTGCCCGGCGAACGGCAGCTCCACCATGGGAGTGAAGATGTGTGCCTTGGTCGTGCTCGCACCCGGCTTGGGTGGGTCGATGAAAATCGTTTCGCTGTAACCCAATTCGGTGGCGATTCGCTGTCGGTCGGCAGGGCTCACCAAGCCCGCGTCGACGACGCCGAGAGGATTCCCGTAGTCGCCGTCCGCGTTGGTGAACACGCGAAGTACGGTCACGTCCAAGGCCATGAGCCGATGCTACGTCGAGGCGATCGCCGACGGTCAGGTGGCGCTGCGTTCGTCGGCTCCCATGGCGTCGAGTACCGCGACGCGGGTGTCGATCGAGCCGGTGAGGCCGTTCTCGCTGACGCCGGCCCGCAAAAGATTGCGCAGCATTTCCTGGTCGTAGACGGCCGGATCGGTCGAGTCGATGAACTTCTCGACGACCTCGACGAAGCGATCGGGATCGTCGTGAAAGGGGAAGTGGCCCGAACTCTCGAAGACCTCGAGTTGCGCGCCCGGCATCGCCGCGTGGGCCATGCGTGCGTGACTGACCGGGATCACCGAATCGTGCGATCCCCAGATCAATTGCACTGGAACGGATTCGGTCAAATAACATCGGTCGAGCATGGTGACCACCTGACCCCGCCAGTCGACGACCGCGCGCAGCGTGCGCGCGAACGCGGACGATGCGGTCGGTTCCGGTAGGTCGGCCAGAATCCGCAGGACGTCCGGGATGTCGCGACCCACGCCGGTGGAGCCGAACAGCGCGCCGCCGACCCGCCCGACCACCTGCAAGGCGGGTAGAACCATCGGCAACCGCAGAAGGGCCAGTGCCTCGCTACCCATCGGCAGCGAGGCGATGCGAAAGGCGACGTTGACGTCCTTGGTCACTCCGCCGGCTCCGACGAGGATCAGTCGATCCACCAATTGCGGGAACT
>JAOPWT010000114.1 GCA_025965555.1 Mycobacterium sp. | reverse complement strand
CGAAGGCACAGTTGTAGAACTCGACGGCGACGAGATGACTCGCATCATCTGGAAGTTGATCAAGGAGACGCTGATCCTGCCGCACCTCGACGTCGATCTGGACTACTACGACCTCGGGATGGAACATCGCGACGAGACCGACGACCAGGTCACCGTCGATGCGGCCAACGCCATCAAGAAGCACCACGTGGGGGTCAAGTGCGCCACCATCACGCCCGACGAGGCCCGCGTCAATGAGTTCGGCCTCAAGCAGATGTGGCTGTCACCCAACGGCACCATCCGTAACATCTTGGGCGGCACCATCTTCCGTGCACCGATCGTCATCGAGAACGTGCCCCGGCTGGTGCCGGGCTGGACCAAGCCCATCATCATCGGCCGCCACGCCTTCGGTGACCAGTACCGCGCCTTCAACACCAAGGTCGACAAGCCGGGCACCTTCACGGTGACGTTCACGCCTGATGACGGCAGCGAGCCGATGGTGCACGATGTGGTGCAGATCCCCGCGGAGGGCGGTGTCATCATGGGCATGTACAACTTCAAGAGGTCGATTCAGGATTTCGCCCGCGCGACCTTCAAATTTGCTCTGCAACAGCGCTATCCGGTGTACCTCTCGACGAAGAACACCATCCTCAAGGGCTACGACGGGATGTTCAAGGACGAGTTCCAGCGCATCTTCGACGAGGAGTTCAAGGCGGAGTTCGACGCCTTGGGGCTCGGCTACGAGCACCGCCTGATCGACGACATGGTCGCGTCCTGCTTGAAATGGGAGGGCGGCTACGTCTGGGCTTGCAAGAACTATGACGGTGACGTCCAATCCGACAGCATCGCACAGGGTTACGGCTCGCTTGGGCTGATGACCTCAGTGCTCATGACACCGGACGGCCAGACGGTCGAGGCCGAAGCGGCGCACGGCACCGTCACCCGGCACTACCGGCAGCACCAGGCGGGCAAGCCGACGTCGACCAACCCGATCGCCTCGATCTTCGCATGGACGCGTGGCCTCGAGCACCGCGGCAAGCTGGACGGCACGCCGGAGGTGATCGAGTTCGCCGAGACACTCGAAGAGGTCGTGATCGGCACCGTCGAGGGCGGGTACATGACCAAGGACCTCGCCATGCTGATCGGTCCCGAACAGACCTGGCAGACCAGCGAGGAGTACCTCGGCACGATCGCCGATCACCTCGAGAAGGCGCTTCGCTAGCGGCCCTGCGCGTCGAGATGGAACTCAGTGTCGTGAAGCCGTCGCGGTAGCGACAGGGAATGCTATTTCGGCGAGGAGGGTTAGCCTGCGGGTGGCGCCTGCCGCTGGGGTTCGGCCTGCAGATCGACGAAGTCGGCGATCACCTCGGTGATGCGGCCTGGCGCCTCGAGCATCGGGATGTGGCCGAGGCCCTCCAGCCGCATCACCTGGGTGTCGGCGGGCAGGTTGTCGATCAGGTACCTGTTGCCCCGCGGGGTGGGGAAGACCCTGTCCTTCTCGCACAGCACCAACTGGGTGGGCACCGCGACGCTGGCGAGTTCCAGCAGGCCGGGCAGCCGCAGCGTCTTGACCAACAGCTGAAGGTAGGCCGTGCAGTGGGTTGCGTCGTCGACGAGTGCGACGAGGTCGGGATGACTCGGTCCGTCGGCGGGCCCGCTGACGGGAAGTGTTGCGATGCGTCGCACGAACGGCAGGTCGACGATCCGCGGGCCCAGCAGTCGGGCTGCCGCCAGCGCCGGGGCGCCAGCCAGGAACTTCAGCACCGTCTCGTACTTCGTGAGCGAGTGCTGCGCCCAGCCGCCCGCAGGGGCGATCGCGGTCAGCGTGCGGGCGCGCCCGCGGCGCTCCAGCTCGAACGCCACCCAGCCGCCCAGCGAGTTGCCGACGATGTGCGCCGTGCCCCAACCCAGTTGGTCCATCCGCCGCTCGACGTCGTCGACTAGGTCGGCGGTGTCCAGAAACCACGACGTCGCCCGCCTGCCGCCGTGGTGGCCGACCATCGTCGGAGCGAACACCTCGTAGCGGCCGGTGTCTGCCAGCTGGTCGGCGACCGTGCGCCACACCGCCTGTGAACACAGGAACGGGTGCAGCATGACGATCGGTTCGCCGGAGCCGAGGTGGATCGGGTCGCGCGTCTCCATGCCGCCGACCCTAAGGTGATACCGGCGGTACCGCAAGAATGGGGCGGGGTGTCCCCGCTAGGCTCGCGGACCGTGATCGTCAGCACCATCAACGTCAATGGCATCCGCGCCGCCGTCAAGGAGCGATCGCCCGAGAACCTCGGCCTGTTGCCCTGGATCAAGGAGACGCTCGCGGACGTGGTCTGTCTGCAGGAGACCCGCGCCGACGACGACCAGCTCGCCGAGGCGCTCGCCCCCGCCGTGGCCGACGGCTGGCACCTCGCCTCGGCGGATCCACACGTCAAGGGCCGCAATGGCGTTGCGGTGCTCAGCCGTCATCCGATCACCCGGACGCTCATCGGGCCCGACGCCGACGAGTTCTCGGCGCACGGCCGCTACCTCGAGGTCGACACCGCCGATCTGACCGTCGCGAGCGTCTACTTCCCGACCGGGGAGGCGGAGACCGACCGGCAATGCGAGAAGGAACGCTTCATGGCGGCCGTCGCCGCGCGAATGGACGTGTTGCGCCGCAAGCGCCGTGATGCCGTCGTGTGTGGCGACTGGAACATCGGCCATACCGAGAACGACATCAAGGCCTGGAAGGCGAACCAGAAGAAGGCCGGGTTCCTACCGGCCGAGCGGCAGTGGCTCACCGATCTCCTGGCCACCGGGTGGGTGGATGTGGTGCGAGTGATGCACCCCGAGGTGGCCGGCCCCTACAGCTGGTGGTCGTGGCGCGGCAAGGCCTTCGACAACGACGCGGGCTGGCGCATCGACTACCAACTGGCCACCCGCCGCCTGGCCGACCGCGTCGTCACCGCCCGCGTCGAGCGTGCCGACGCCTACGCGTTGCGCTGGTCCGATCACGCCCCGGTGACCGTGGAGTACGCCTGATTCCAGTCGGGCCTGCGCCCCAGGTGACACAGGATGCGTTCGAAGTCACCCGTGCCCTCGGATTCGACCGCACGGGCGAACGGTGAGCCGGCCTGCTCACGGAAGTCCCCGTCGGGAACTGCCAGCACCAGCGGCAGCACGGCCGCGATGACGTGGGTCGGCAGCGCGTAGGGGATGCCGAGTGTGGCGGCGACGTCCCAGCCGTGCACGACGTAGTCGACGAAGTGGAAACCCATGGCCATCACGCCGGGCACCTTGGCGCCCGGCCCGAAGTCGGGTAGCGCGAACTCCGCGTCGGCTGCGCCGTCGGCAGCGAACGCGTCGAGGACGTCATGGGCGGCCCCAGCGTACGTACCCGCCGGGTCGGCGGTGACGGAGGCCAGTACGGTCTGCGGCCGCCAGAATTCCGGATTGTCACCGAAACCCCCTGCCGCCGCGGCGAATCCGCGGTGTTGGACGGTCATGTGGGCCAGTAGGTCAAGGAGGTTCCAGCCGACGCATGGCGTCGGTCGGCTCAGGTCCTCGGCCCGAACGGTGTCGACGACGTCGATCGAGGCGAGGACCGCGGTGCGGTGTGGAGGAAGGAGGTCCGCGATATTAGTACGCATACACATATCGTATGCGTATGCATACGATATGGCAACGCCTACCATGGGCGCGTGCCAGAGTCACCGCGTCGCCCCGACCTCGCCGCGTTGATGGCTCCCCTGGTGCGCGACATGCTCGCCGCCGAGCAGCCGATCCTCGACGCGCACGGCCTCACCATGTGGGGTTATGTCGTCCTCCTTGCGCTGGATCGGTCGTCGATGCGCACCCAGGCGGCGCTCGCCGAGTCGATCGGCGCCGACAAGACCCGCATCATCCGCACGCTCGACGAACTGCAGGCCGATGGGCACATCGAGCGCCAACCGGACCCTGAGGACCGCCGCGTGCGACTGCTGGCCATCACCGACTCGGGCCGCGCTATCAAGGACGCCGTGCAGGCCGACGTCCAACGGGGCGAGGAGCGCTGGCTCGGCGAGCTGAGTGCCGATGAGCGGCGGGTGTTCTTGAGGGTGCTGCGACGGCTGACCCGTGACGAGCCCGGATGACGGCAATGGAAGGATTGAGGCCATCATGAGCACTCAGCACGATGGCGCGTCCGAAAGAGTCGTCTTCTCCGGCGTGCAGCCCACGTCCGACTCGCTGCACCTCGGCAACGCGTTGGGGGCGGTCAGCCAGTGGATCGGACTGCAGGACGGCTACGACGCCTACTTCTGCGTCGTCGACCTGCACGCGATCACGCTCCCGCAGGATCCCGAGCAGTTGCGGCGGCGCACGCTCGTGACCGCCG
>JAOPWT010000090.1 GCA_025965555.1 Mycobacterium sp. | reverse complement strand
CACCTCGCCGCAACCGTTGACCCCGACATCAGGAAACGCCAGGCCGATGTCGGGACGCCCGCCGGGTTCGAGGACGTCGTCGCCTGGATGCGCCTCATCCCGGAGGGCCATCCCGAACGCTGGCAGGTCACCTTCGCCGTGGCGGATCGCGACGCGTCCGCGGCCACCGCAGAAGACCTCGGCGCTACCGTGCTCGCCTCCGAGGACTCCGAATGGACGAGGACCGCGACCGTCCGCGAACCCCAGGGCGCAGAGCTGGTTCTGAGCCAGTTCACGCCGCCCAAGGGCTAGCGTTGGCCGATGCCGACGCTCGAAGTCGATTATCTCGTCGTGGGCGCGGGCGCCATGGGGATGGCCTTCGTCGACACCGTGGTCACCGAATCCGAGGCCACCGTCGTCATCGTCGACCGCAACGATCAGCCCGGCGGGCACTGGCTCACGGCCTATCCGTTCGTCCGACTCCACCAACCGTCGGCCTACTACGGCGTGAACTCGCGGCCGCTTGGCAACGACACGATCGACGCGAACGGCTGGAACGCGGGCTTCTACGAGCTGGCTGGCCCCGGCGAGATCTGCTCGTACTTCGACGCCGTGATGAGACAACAACTGCTGCCGACCGGTCGCGTGTCGTACTTCCCGATGAGCGAGTACCTCGGCGTCGTCGACGGGGGCGCCCGGATCCGGACCCTGGCAGGTGAGGACGTCCACGTCACCGTGCGACGCCGCGTGGTCGACGCCACCTACCTCGGAGTGGTCGTGCCGTCGATGCGGCCACCGCCGTACGGGGTGGCCGCCGGCGTCGACTGCATTCCGCCGAATGAACTGCCCAAGCAGCGGGCCCGCGACCGGTACGTCATCGTCGGCGCGGGCAAGACCGCCTTCGACAGTTGCCTTTGGCTACTGCGGCACGGCATCTCGCCGGAGCGCGTGACGTGGATCCGGCCCCGCGAATCGTGGCTGCTCGACCGCGCCGCCATCCAACCGGGGATGTCGTTCGCGCGGCAGGTCGTCGCCGACTTCTCGGCGCAGATGAGGTCGGCCATCAAGGCTGAGTCGGTCGACGACCTCTTCGAACGACTGGCTGCCGCGGGTTGCCTGCTGCGCATCGACGAGACCGTCGAACCCACCATGTACCGCTGCGCGATCGTGTCGAAACCCGAACTGGCGCAATTGAAACGGATAGACGACGTCATCAGACTTGGTCACGTCAGAGCGCTCGAGCCCGGCCGGATGGTCCTCGACGACGGCACGGTCGACACCGACCCGTCGGCGTTGTACGTCGACTGTACCGGCGACGGTCTTGGCAAGCGCCCTGCGATCAATGTCTTCGAGCCCGAACGCATCACGTTGCAGCCCGTCCGCAGTTGCCAACCCGCGTTCAGCGCCGCAGTGATCGGACACGTGGAGGTCACCAAGGGTGACGATGCGACGCGGAACTCCTATTGCGGGCCGGTGCCCCACCCCAAGGTGCCACTCGACTGGCTGAGCATGACGGTTGCCTTCAACGACAACCAGCTTCGGTGGTTCGAGGACGCCGAGATGATCGCCTGGTTGGGCGGCGCCCGGCTCAACGTGGCAAGCCACCTGAGTATGGGAACGACGCCGACCACCAAGGACATGGAGCCGTTGGCCAAACGGCTCAGGACCGTCAACGAGAAGCTCGAATCGCTTCTCGCACAGGTCTGACCGTTCAATCCGTAGGTGTCGATGAAGACGATCCAGGCCGACTATCTGGTGGTCGAGTTCAACCACAACCAGCTGCGGTGGTTCGACGATCCGTCGTTGATGTCGTGGCTCAACAGCGCCCGACTGAACGCCGCCAGCCACATGGGGGCCGAGAACGACGCGGCGCGCGACGTGCTGGTTCAGATCGCGCCGCGACTACGGGCCGCCACCGACAAGCTCGAGGCTCTGCTCCGCGTCTGAACCCACAACACCACGGTGGCGGTGACGGCCTCGACGACCGAGATGGAGGTCGCCACGACCATCAGCGTCGACATGGAGCTCGACGCCTCCGCGGCCAGGGTCACCGTCTGCCCGTGGTGGTGGCCGGGCATCGACCAGTGCACGGCCACCATGCCGAGATTCATCACGGCAACGATGCACCACACGCGCGGTGAACCCGCCGTCCACAGCTCTTTCGCGCAGTACAGGCAGGCCAGCGCCATCCCGACGATCAGGACGGCCACGACCGGATGGCCCGCATCACCGACCATCGCGGCGTGCAACACCGCCGAGGTCGCCGCGAGCGCGGCGCACGTCCGCCGTCCGAGGACGGCGGACGTGCTGGTGGCGGACATCCGTCAACTCTCGCACCAGGACGGCATCGGTGCCACCGGAAAACTCAGGTCTCCACCGGCGCGACGTCGACACTGCCCCGCGGAAACGGCGTGCTCAGGCCAGCGAGTCGACCCACGCCCGGTGCAGCGCGGCGTACCTGCCGTCGTTGCGGACCAACTCGTCGGGCGGCCCGTCCTCGACGATGCGGCCGTGATCGAGCACCAGGACCCGATCGGCGATCTGCACCGTCGACAACCGGTGTGCGATCACCAGCGCCGTCCGGTCGGCCAACACCGTGGCGAGCGCCCGCTGCACCAACCGCTCGCTCGGCACGTCGAGTGACGAGGTGGCCTCGTCGAGGATCAGCACGGCCGGATCGGCCAGGAAGGCGCGCGCGAACGCGATGAGCTGCCGCTGACCTGCCGACAGCCGACCGCCGCGCTTGGCGACGTCGGTCTCGTACCCCTCGACGAGCGAGGAGATGAAGCGATCCGCCCCGACCGCGACCGCCGCGGCGCGGACCTCGTCGTCAGTGGCATCGGGCCTACCGAAGCGGATGTTGTCGGCGACCGTGCCCTCGAACATGAAGTTCTCCTGGGTCACCATCACGACGTGGCGGCGCAGCTCGGCCTGGGCAACGTCGCGCAGGTCGACGCCATCGAGAGTCACCGCACCGGCCGTCGGATCGTAGAACCTGGCGATGAGCTTGGCGATGGTGGTCTTGCCCGCGCCCGTCGTGCCGACCAACGCGACCGTCTGACCGGCTGGCACGTCGAGATTCAGCTCGGGCAACACGGGACGCCCTGGCACGTAGGAGAACTCGACGTCACGGAACGCGACCCCACCCTTCACCGTTGCCAGGTCGACCGGCCGTTCCGGATCCCTGATCGCAGGCTGGGTGGCGAGCACGCCCGCAATCTTCTCCAACGCCGCGGCGGCGGACTGGAAGGTGTTGAAGAACTGCGAAATCTCCTGCATGGGTTCGAAGAAGATGCGCAGATACAGCAGGAACGCCGTCAGGGTGCCGATCGTCATCTCGCCGTGCAGCACCCGGTATCCGCCGTAGACCAGCACGACGCCGGTGGTGATGTTGCCGACCAGTCGCACGCCCGGCATGAACACGGCGAGCAGCCTGAAGGCCCGCTCGTTGATCGACTTGTACTCGTCGGCAACGCCTTCGAAGATCTCCTGGTTTCGCGGCTCGCGACGGTAAGCCTGGACGGCCTTGATGCCGGTCATCGTCTCGACGAACTGAACGATGACGAGGGCGGCGCTCTCGCGTACCTTCTTGTAGGTCTTCGACGACTCCTTGCGAAACCACCACACCAGGACGATCAGGATCGGGAAGGCGCCAAGGCACATCAGCCCCAGTTTGACGTCGAGGACGATCAGCAGGACCGACGTCCCGAGCAGGGTCAGAATCGCGGTGATGAGCCCGTCGAAGCCGGTCTGCAACATGTCCTGGATGGCTTCGACGTCATTGGTCGACCGCGCCACGACACGACCGGACGTGTAACGGTCGTGGAAGGCTATGTCGAGCCGCTGAAAATGGCGAAAGATCCTGCGGCGCAACTCTAGTAGTACCTTCTGGCCGATACGCCCCGAGCGCCGCAGGAAGAACATCCGACTGGTGGCCTGAACCAGCACGACTCCGCAGAGTGCCGCGACGATGAGGATCAGCTCGCGCGACGACCCGCCGTCGACGATCGGGGGGATGCCCTTGTCGATGCCACGCTGGACCAGCAGGGGCACCGACAGCCTGGCGGCGTTCTCCGCGACCACGACGATCGCCAGCAGGGCAACGACCTTCGCATACGGCCGCAACAGCGATCCGAGAAGGGTGCGTGCCTCGCGTCGGCGCGACACCGTCTCGTCGATCGGCAGATCCTCGTCCTGCGCCGTGACCTCCTGGCCCCGCCAGTCCGTGGTCGTCATGGTCATCGCCCCTCTGCCTCGGAGGTGACGAAATCGCGCTCACCGCTGCGGTTTTCGGCGGCCTCGCGTTCACGGTGGGTCCGGTCCAAGCGGTCGCGGTCCTCGTCGTCCTCCCACTCACAGGTGCGCTCGGCACCGTCGTCGAGCTCGTCGTCGGCCGCCAGCAGGTAGCGGTACTCCGGTGCATCGGCCAGCAGACCGGCGTGGGTGCCGACGCGGGTGATGGTCCCGTCCTCAAGCAGCGCGACGCGATCGGCGAGCAACACGGTCGAGGCCCGGTTGGCCACCACGATGCCCGTCACCGAGGCCAGGACGCGCCGCAACGCCTCCGTGACGACCGCCTCTGTGTGCACGTCGAGCGCGGACAGCGTGTCGTCGAGCACCAGGATCGACGGGGCGGCCAGCAGCGCCCGCGCGAGTGAAAGCCGTTGTCGCTGACCACCGGACAGGCTCATGCCCTGCTCACCGATGCGGGTGTCGAGGCCGAAGGGCAGGTCGTAGACGAACTGGGCGGCGGCCACCTCGATGGCCTCGGCCAGCTGCTGCTCCGTCGCATCCGGCCTGCCGAGCCGGAGGTTCTCGGCCACCGACATCGAGAACAGCGTCGGGTCCTCGAACGCGGTCGCCACGGCCGCCCGCAGCGCGGGCAGCGACAGCTCGCGGATGTCGCGCCCGTCGATGCGGACCGAGCCCTCGGTGACGTCGTAGAGCCGCGACAGCAGCGTGGTCAGCACCGTCTTGCCAGAGCCGGTCGCGCCGACGAGTGCGATCGTCTCACCCGGTTCGACGGTGAGATTGACGTGGCGCAGCGCCCAGACCTCGCTGTCGGCGAAGCGGAAGCCGACGTCGACGAGTTCGAGCCTGCCGCCCCGAGGCGCGTCGGCGACAGACCCGTCGGCGATGTCGCGTGGGGCATCGAAGATCTCGGCAACACGGTTGGCCGCTGTCATCGATTCCTGCATCATCGACAGCAGAAAGCCCAGCGATGCGATCGGCCACACCAGCGACAGCATCATCGTGATGAACGCGACCAGGGTGCCCATGGTCACCAGACCGTGGCCCGCGGCGTAGGCACCGAGTCCGAGGACGACGATCAGACTGGCACTCGGGATGGCCTCCAACAGCGTCCAGAACCTCGCCGACACGGCCACCTTCCGCACCTCGGTGTCGTAGAGTGCCGTCGCGCGTTCATCGAACCTGCGGTAGGCGTACTCCTCACGGCCGAATGCCTTGACGACCCGCAGACCGAGCGCCTGCTCCTCGACGTGTGTCGCGACGTTGCCGGACTGGTCCTGCGCACCGCGCGACAGCCTGGTGAACTGACGCTGAAAATGGAGCACGGTCGCGGTGATCGGCAGGATCGACACCACCACCACGACGCCGAGCGGCCAGTACATCGCGAGCAGGATGCCCGTCACGACGACGATCTGAATGACGTTGAGCACCAAGAAGAGCAGACCGAACGACAGGAACTGGCGGATGGTGCTGAGGTCGTTCATCACCCGAGACAGGAGTTGGCCAGACTGCCACTTGCCGTGGAACGACATCGGCAGGATCTGCAGTCGCGCGTAGAGGTCCTTGCGGATGTCGGCCTCGACCCCCATGGTTGCGCGACTGACCAGCCAGCGACGGATGAACCACAGCACCGCCTCGGAGATCAGAAGCGCGGTGGCCGCCGCACCGAGCACCCACAGCCTGTGCTGGTCCTGGTGCCGCACGGGCCCGTCGATGACCGCCTTCGTCATCAGCGGGATGGCGACGGTCGCAGCGAGGCTGATGAGCGCCGCGACCAACATCGCGGTCCACCGCACGCGGTAGGGCTTCAGATACGGCAGCAAGCGAAGCAGATCCGACGAGGACCGAATCCGTCGCGGGGGCCTCGCGATCGCAGGAACCGAGCGGAGTCCCGCACCGTCCTGCGCACGCATCGATTCACCCTCTCCCCTGCGTCCGATGGTCTCATGGCGGGCAAACGAATTACTGGCCCTCACGCCACGACCTTGGAAGTGTCCTCGTCGAATTGAGTCTCGTAAAGCTCGGTGTAGCGACCTCGTCGCGCAAGCAACTTCGCGTGCGTGCCGCGTTCGACGATGCGACCATCCTCGACGACGAGGATCAGGTCGGCAGCCCGGATGGTGGACAACCGGTGCGCGATCACGATCGAGGTGCGGCCGGCCAAGGCTTCGACGAGCGCCTGTTGGACCGCCG
>JAOPWT010000089.1 GCA_025965555.1 Mycobacterium sp. | reverse complement strand
GGCGAGGGCCAGGACCAGAACACCGTGCTCGACGCGATCCAGACCGATGCGGCGATCAACCCCGGTAACTCCGGGGGCGCTTTGGTGAACATGAATGGCGAGCTGATCGGCGTGAACTCGGCGATCGCATCGCTGGGCGGTGGCGGTGGTGGGAGTTCGCCGGGTGCGCAGAACGGTTCGATCGGACTCGGCTTCGCGATCCCGGTGGATCAGGCCAAGCGCGTCGCCGATGAGCTGACGTCCACGGGCACCGCCACGCACGCATCGCTTGGCGTGCAACTCAGCAACGACACCAGCGCCCCCGGCGCCGCGGTCGCCCAGGTGGTCGGCGGTGGACCCGCCGCTGCGGCAGGCGTGCCCAACGGCGTGGTGGTCACCAAGGTGGACGATCACGTGATCGACAGCTCGGAGGCGTTGGTCGCGGCGGTGCGGTCCAAGGCACCCGGCGACCAGGTGACGCTGACCTACCTGGACCCCTCGGGGTCCAGTCAGACCGCCCGGGTCACCCTTGGAACGGCGCAGCAGTAGTCGGCTCTCGCCGGGTCGTCAGCCGTCTTCGGGCATGGGCTGGCTACCCGGCGAGAAGCCGCGGGATGAGATGACCGGGTTGGACTCCGCAGTCCAAACAAGGGGCTACAGTTGGACGATGCCGCCACCATCTCACGAAGTGTCGCGGCCGAAGCTGACCTCGCGGGGCGCCGCCACCCGTAATCGGATCGTCCTCGCGGCGGCCGAGTTGATGCACGTGCGGGGTGTGGCGGCGACGACGATAGACGAGGTGCTGGCGTCCAGTGCCACCAGCAAATCGCAGTTCTACCAACACTTCGACGACAAGTCGGACTTGGTCTACGAGGTCATCACCGTTCGCGCCGACGAGATCCTGTCGTGGCAACGCCTGCGCTTGGAGAAGGTGGATTCATTCCGCGGGCTCTACCAGTGGCGCGATGCCATGGTGCAGCGCTGCACGCTGCGTCGCGGACTGTGGGGATGCGAACTCGGGTCGTTGGCCGCCGAACTGTCGGACACCGACGACAAGGCCCGGGTGTCGCTGGCCGCGCACTTCGCCGAATGGCGGGCGATCCTGGCCGCGGCGCTCGAACGGATGCGGGATGCCGGTGTGCTGAAGGCCGAAATCGACGGACCTTCCCTGGCCACCGGCCTGTTGGCGGCAGTCGAGGGGGGCTATCTGCTCTCGCAGACCGCGCACGATCCACGGCTCATGCAGACCGCGCTGGATTCGGCGATCGCCCACATCAGGTCGTTCCAACCCAGCCGTGCCGAACTCGCCGACTAATTGGTCGCGAAAACGACGAGGCGGGCCAGTCGAATGACTGGCCCGCCTCGTTCGTATGGTCTTAGCCGGTGTGGTTGGTACCCGGCACGCCGGTGGGCGCCGGGGGCGCCTTCACGCCGGGGCTGAAGGAGTTGCCACCGGAGGGGTTGATGCTCTTCTCGGTGGGCGACACCGACGGTGCGGTGGTCGTCGTCGTCGTGGTGCTCGACGGGGTGGTGGGTTGGTTTCCGCCGCAGGCGGTCAGCGCTCCCATCGAGATGAAGGCCGCGACGCCGAGGCCCGCGGCGACGCGGCGAGTGAGTCGACTGGGCATGAAGCAGTCCTATCTGTGCGGTCTGGAGATCGACATCAGTTGTGGGTACCGGGAATTGCGGTGGGTGCCGGTGGCGCCTTCACGGGCGGCGTGAAGAGGTTGCCGCCGGTGGGGTTGATGCTCTTCTCGGTGGGCGACACCGACGGTGCGGTGGTGGTCGTGGTGGTCTCCGTGGTGCTGGACGGGCCGCCGGTTTTGCCTCCGCCGCAGGCGGTCAGCGTTCCCATGGAGATGAAGGCAGCTACGCCGAGGCCCGCGGCGACGCGACGGGTGAGACGACTATTCATGATCGAATCCTATCTGTGCTACCAGGAATACGCTGACAACTGCGCGAACTGAACTCTATCGTCCAGAACGGCACGGCGTCAAGATGGGAGACGGGCGATGGTTATGCGCGTGAGCTGGTCGAAACCCTCTGTTCACGGCGCAGTCTGGCGCTCTTGGTCGCGGATGTCGGATCTCGAGTGCGTTTCGGTCACGGGTCGGCCAACGGGACTTGATAGTCCATCGGAAGAGCTGGGCTACGCCACCGTGCCCCGCCGCCACCGCACCATCTGTAACACCGGGCAACGATCGAAACGATCAACCGACTGACGCGGCAGCGCCATCACAGCTCCGTTGCCGCGAGGGTTGGAGGGAACTCGTCGTGATTCGTCGTTTGGGATTGCCCGTTCTGGTGGCCGGCATGGCGCTGGCCGGACTGGCCACCGGAACCGCCACCGCCGCACCTGGGTGCGGCGACTTCCACTGGATCGGCGCGGCCGGATCGGGCCAGCGTGACGCCGCGGGCCTGACGTCGAACGGGGGCATGGGCGGCGTGGTCTACCAGTCCTACCTGCAGCTGCGCGACGATCTGGCCGCCAACGGGCAGACCATCACCGCCGAAGCCGTGCAGTACCCCGCAGCGCCGGTGCCGTTGGAGGGCGGCCTCGGCGGCTGGATGGGCTTCATGAACAGCGTCGAGGACGGCACCGACGCGACCGCCAAGCAGTTCGACGCGTTCACCGCGCGGTGCCCCGACACCAAGGTGGTGCTGGCCGGCTACTCGCAGGGGGCCATGGTGATCCACCGCAACCTGCACGATCTGGCCGACGATCCACACGTGGCGGCCGCTCTGCTGATCGCCGACGGTGACCGGTTGCCCACCGACACCACCCTCAACATGGGTTCGACGGCCTACTCGACCGCAGCAGTGCCCAGCGCCGGCAAGGGTGTCGCGCAAGAGCACTCGTTCCTGGCGTCGGCCCCCACCTCACCGCTGCCGCCCGAGATGGGCGCGCGCACCGTCAGCGTGTGTGACGTCGGCGACCCGGTCTGCGACGCCGGTCCCGACGCCGACACCGACGCGCTGTCTCCCACAGCCCTTGCGATCCACACTTCGTACGCACCCGCTCAAAGTGGGCCGCATGCCTGGGTCAGCCCGCTCTACGCCCTGGTGACGAGCCCCAACACGGGTCCGACGTCCGCGACGGACTTGACCGCGCAGGGAGCGTGACTCCAGTCGGCTCACTGGTCCAGCCGCGCGATCGCCTGAGCATCCATCTATGACGTGCACGTCTTGTCCGGCGAAACGCCAGCGAGTCGGGCACGGTACATGTATCTCTTAAGGTCACGACGCGGGCCGTCCAGCACAGCGCGGAAGCGACGTCTCCCTAGATAGCGGCGAGAGGGATCAGTGGTCTTCCGGGCAGACGACGAGATCGGTCGTGATCTCGCCATGGTCGACTGGGCGGCCACCCCGCTCGGGCCTCCGGACGGATGGCCGCAGAGCCTCCGCACGGCCGTCAGCATCCTTCTGTCGTCGCGGTTCCCGATGTGGATGGCGTGGGGGCCCGATCTCACGTTCTTCTGCAACGCCGCCTATCGCCGCGACACCCTCGGGCGCAAGTACCCGTGGGCGCTCGGCCGTCCCGCCAGCCAGGTGTGGGAGGAGATCTGGGCCGACATCGGTCCTCGGATCGAGCGTGTGCTTTCCACGGCTGAAGCGACCTGGGACGAGGCATTGCTGCTCTTCCTCGAGCGGTCGGGCTACTCCGAGGAGACGTACCACACGTTCTCCTACAGCCCGTTGCGCGACGAGGACGCCAGCGTGGTCGGCATGCTGTGCGTGGTCAGTGAGGACACCAAACGCGTCATCGGTGAACGGCGAATGGCGACGCTGCGCGACCTCGGCTCGGATCCGAGCGTCGTGCGCACCGAGCGCCAGATGCTGGACTTCGCCGCAGGCCAACTGGCAGGCAATCCCTACGACCTGCCCTTCACACTGACCTACCTGTTCGGCGAGGACGGTGACGCGCGACTGGCAGGCGTCAGTGGAATCGCGCTCGCGCATCCGGCAGTGCCGGAAGTGCTCCCGGCCGGGGAGCCAGGGGTGTGGCCCGTCCACAAGCCAGCGCACGGTGAATCCGAACTGGTCGACCTCGACGGCCGCATGCTGGACCTGCCTTCTGGCGCGTGGACGGAGCCACCCCGTCAGGCCTTCGTGGTTCCGCTGTTGCAGCAGGGCAGCGCACCGGTCGGGTTCCTGGTCGCGGCGTTGAACCGCCACCGCCCCTTCGACGAGGGTTATCGCGGATTCGTCGAACTGGTCGCGGGGCACGTCGCGGCGGGGGTGGGCAGCGCCCGCAGTTACCGCGCTCAGCAGAGACGCGCGGAGGAGCTGGCCGAACTCGACCACTCCAAGACTGCGTTCTTCTCGAACATCAGCCACGAGTTCCGCACTCCGCTCACGCTGATCCTCGGGCCAGTCGACGAATTGCGTTCGCGCTCAACGGGTATCGACCAGCAGGCCCGCGGCGAGCTCGAGCTCGTCCACCGCAACGGCTTGCGGCTGGCGAAGCTCGTCAACACCCTGCTGGACTTCTCCCGCATCCAGGCCGGGCGCATGCAGGCCCGCTTCGAGCCCATCGACCTTTCGGCCGTCACCGCCGAACTGGCCAGCGTGTTCCGGTCGGCGATCGATCGGGCGGGGCTGACGTTCACCGTGGACTGCCCCCCGCTCGACGAACCCGTCTACCTGGACCGCGACATGTGGGAGAAGGTCGTACTGAACCTGCTCTCCAACGCACTGAAGTTCACCTTCGATGGCGCCATCACCGTGCGGGTGGGTCGCGACGACGCCGGTGCGACGGTGACCATCGCCGACACCGGCATCGGAGTGCCTGCGTCGGAGATGCCTCGACTCTTCGAGCGCTTCCATCGCATCGAGACGGCTCGCGCCCGGTCGACGGAGGGCAGCGGCATCGGGCTGGCCCTGGTCCGAGAGCTGATCGGGCTGCACGGCGGCACGATCACCGCCGAGAGCCGGGAGGGTGCGGGCTCCACGTTCACCGTCCGCCTTCCGTTCGGGATGGCGCACCTGCCCGCCGACGACGTCGTGTCAGCACGGGATACCTCGGCGAGCACCGGCGCCGTCGCGGCGCCCTACGTGCAGGAGGCGCTGCGCTGGCTGCCGTCCGACGCCCCCGTGACGGTGGAGACGACGTCCGTCACGCCAACCGCAAGCGACGGGCGAACGCGTGTCCTGATCGCCGACGACAACGCGGACATGCGTGAGTATCTGACCAACCTGTTGCGGGCCGCCGACTATCAGGTCAGCGCCGTCACCGATGGCAGACAGGCGCTCGAAGCAATCCGCGTTCAGGCCCCCGACCTGGTCATCAGCGATGTCATGATGCCCGGGCTCGATGGGCTGCAGCTGCTCGCGGCGCTGCGAAACGATCAACGGACCGCGGGCCTGCCCGTTCTCCTGTTGTCGGCGCGGGCCGGGCAGGAGGCGTCCATCGAAGGCCTGCAAGCCGGCGCCGACGACTACCTCGTCAAGCCCTTCGCCGCGGCCGATCTCCTCGCCCGGGTGCGTGCCAACGTCGGGCTCGCCCGGCTACGCAACCACCACGCCCGTTGGCGCACAGCACTAGTGGACTCCCTGCAGGAGGCCTTCTTCGTCTGCGACCAGCATGGGGCCGTCATCGAGATCAACGCCGCGTTCGTGGACATGCTCGGCTACGGTCCCGACGGTCTGCCCTACGAAGCCATCCACCCGTGGTGGCCGGACGCCGACACCGACCCCGAATCGCACCGGCTCGTCGAAACGGCGTTCGCGGGACTGCTCAACGAAACTCACGGGGCCTTCACCGTTCCCGTGACTCACCGCGACGGGCACCGGGTGTGGGTCGCGGTCAACTTCAACCACGCAGAGGATCCCGAAACCGCGCGCCAGGTCATGGTCGGCACCTTCCGCGACGTTACGGCCGAGCACTACACCGTGCAACGCCAGACAGCGCTGGCCGCACTCAATCATCAACTGGCTCAAGCTGACTCGTTGGACGACGCTCTCCACGGAGCAGTCGAGGAGCTTCGTCGGGTGTGGCAGGCGCGCCGGGTGCTCGCTGTCACGTTCCCCAACGGCGCCACCGCGGGATCGGCCACACCGGACGTGACCTGCGCGGGCGATCCTGCCGGGTGGACCGACCTGTCGCCCAGACACCGGCACCTGATCGAGTCTCAGCGTGATGCCGACCTGCTCACCACCGTGACCGGGGACGCGGGCACCGCGGGCATCGCATTGCAGCATCCCCGAGGGGTGCTGGTCATCTGGGTCGAGTTGTCCGAGCGGCGGCCGTTCACCCCGGAGGATCACACCCTGCTCACCGTCCTGGCGGGGCGCTTGGGGCAGGGATTGCACCGCGCCTACCAGCTGGACGAGCAGCGCGAAACGGCCGTGGCGTTGCAGCACGCGATGCTGGGGCCCGCGAATCTGCCAACCGGCTTCGCGGTGCGCTACCACCCTGCAAGCCGCCCGCTGCAGGTCGGCGGCGACTGGTACGACGTCGTCGACCTCGACGACGGACGCTTCGCGCTGATCGTCGGCGACTGCGTCGGCCACGGCCTTGGCGCCGCCACGGTGATGGGGCAGCTTCGCAGCGCCTGCCGTGCGCTGTTCCTCGAGCAGTCCGGCCCGAGTGCGGTCCTCGCGGGGCTCGACCGGTTCGCGGCCCGGCTGATCGGCGCTCGCTGTACCACCGCGTTCTGCGCGGTCCTGACGCTCGAGACCGGTGAGCTGGTGTACTCCAGTGCCGGTCACCCTCCTCCGATCATCGTGCACGCCGACGGGACCCGCGTGATGTTGGATGGCGGTCGCGGGCTTCCCTTGGCGCTGCGGTTGGGCCGGACCCGACCCGAGGTCCGCGTGACGATGCCTGCGCGCTCGACCCTGTTGCTCTACACCGACGGTCTGGTCGAGCGCCGTGGCAGTTCGATGGACGACGGCATGGCGCGTGCCGGAGACCTCGTTCAGGACGGCCGCTCGCAGGCGCTGGACGACGTGGCAGACCACCTCATGTCCGGTCTCGAGCCCGGCGGTGGCTACCCCGATGACGTCGCCGTGCTGCTGTACCGACAGCCCGCACCATTGGCCATGGACTTCGCCGCCGATGCCAGCCAGTTGGCTCCGAGCCGTGATGCGTTGCGCAGCTGGTTGACCAACGCCGGGGTGGGAACCGAGCAGATTCAGGACGTGCTGATCGCCACCGGAGAAGCCGTCTCCAACGCCATCGAACACGGTCACCGCGACCGACCCGATGGCATCGTGTCGTTGCGGGCGACCGCGGTCGTCGACCGGCTGAAGGTGACAATCGTCGACACCGGTGCCTGGAAGCAACCGCGGGAGGTGGCCGACATCAGCCGCGGCCGCGGCATCACCCTCATGCGAGGCCTGATGGAGGACTTCACGATTCACTCCGATGACGTCGGTACCACAGTCCACATGTACGCGAGGATTACCTGATGGCCACACCGCTGACCCTGAACACCGACCGTGGCGCCGACGGGGAGCCCCGTGTGGTTGCGGTGGGCGAGATCGACCTGAGCAACATCGGCGTCTTCACCGAAGCGCTCGCCACGGCGAGCGCCGGCACCCGCAGTCCCATCACCGTCGATCTGAGCGCGGTCAAGTACCTCGACAGCGCGGGGATCAACGCGCTCTTCAACCACGCCGACGAAGTCGATCGTCTGCACCTGATCGTGCATCCGTTCCTGATTCGCGTGCTGACGATCAGCGGTCTCAGCGAGATCGCGGTCGTCGAGCCCGCGTCGGCCCCATCGGATGGCGGTTAGGGCGCGTTCGCTCAGGCGAGGGCCATGTCCCAGAACGCCACCTCGAGGGTGAGCACTTCGCGCACCAGATCATCGCGTCCATCCGGAGTCGCCAGCGCGCCGAGCCCGTCGACGTACTGCGCGAAGCCGGGGTCGGTCCAGTGGTCCACGAACTCGCCGAACGGCGAGGTGCCCGACGCAGCTGAGGCCCATGCCAGCAGGTACACCCGCTCGAGGACCCACAGCCCGGTGACTGCGGCGTCGTAGGGCTCGGAGTCCAGCTGACGGAGAAGTTCTCGATAGGCGAGCGTCGCAGGGAGGGCGGGCTGCGCCAGGTCGATTCCGCGCTGTGCCGCCTGCGCCTCGAACCAGTCCAATTCCGCGACCAATGCGACACATCCGCCGGCGAGCACTGCCTGGGCTGACCGTGGTGCGCGCGCCAGCAGTCGGGCCTGGAACGTCAGCAGGTCACCGACGAACACCGCGTCCTGAACCAACCACCGGTCGAATGCCTCGGCGGTGATGGTGCCCTCGCGCACCGCGTCGAGAAACCGATGATGGGTGGCAGCGGTCCACAGAGACTCAAGCACGCTCCGCAGACTAGTCGCGCCCTAGTAGCTCGACACCGGCACCGGTGCGGTGTCAGTCTCCTCGCTCGGCGGAGTCGTCGGTTGCGGCTTGCGGAAGTGGTTGTCGCCCCGCGGGTAGACGACCTGCGGCCACCAGAACCACCGGCCGAGAAGCGTCGCGATCGAGGGCATCAGCAGCGACCGCACGATCAGCGTGTCGACCAGCAGGCCGATGGCGATGGTGGAGCCCATCTGGGCGAGTACGGTCAGCTTGCTGCCCAACATCGCCGCCATGGTCGCCGCGAACACGAACCCCGCCGACGTCACCACCCCACCGGTGCCTGCCATGGAGCGGATGATGCCGGTCTTCAATCCGGCGTGGATCTCGTCCTTGAACCGGGACACCAGCAGCAGGTTGTAGTCCGATCCCACCGCCAACAGGATGATGACCGACATCAACATGACCAGCCAGTGCACCGGCTTGCCGAACAAGTCCTGCCAGATCAGCACCGAAATACCGAACGACGCGGCGATCGAGCTGGCGGCCGTGGCCACGATGACCAATGCCGCCACCGCGCTTCTGGTCAGGATCAGCATGATCATGAAGATCAGCGTCAGCGCCGAGACGACGGCGATCAGCAGGTCGTACTTGGCGCCGTCGGCCATGTCCCGGTAGGTGGCCGCGGTCCCGCCAAGGTAGATCTTGGCGTCGGACAGCGAGGACATCTTCAGCGCTTCCTGCGCCGCCTTGCGTTCGGCGTTCACCCGAGCGATGCCGTCGACGGTGGCCGGGTCGGTTTCGTGGGTGATGAACATGCGCGCGGACTTGCCGTCCGGTGACATGAACATCTCGAGGCCGCGTTTGAAGTCGGGGTTCTGGAAGGCCTCCGGCGGCAGGAAGAACAGGTCGTCGTTCTTTGCTTCGTCGAAGCTGGTCCCCATCGCCAGCGCGGTGTCGTTGGTGGCCTCCATCTGGTCGAGCAGCGCCTTTTGCGAGTTGTACGACGCCAGCGTGAGCGCCAGGGTGGCCTTCGACGTCGCGATCGTCTGGGGAAGCAGCGCAGTCAGCTGAGGAGCGAGGTTGGCCAGTTGGTCGGTGTTGGCCTGCACTGCACCTGTCTGATCGGTCACTTGGTCGATCCCGTCGAGAGAATCGAAGAGGGACCGCACCGCGAAGCACAGGGGGATGTCGAAGCAGTGCGGCTCCCAGTAGAAGTAGGCGCGCATGGGCCTGAAGGCGTCGTCGAAGTCCGCGATGTGGTCTCGCAATTCCTTCGTGGTCTCCAGCAGAGCCTGCGACTTGGCCGCCGAATCCACCGTGATCTTGGTCTGCTCCAGGGAGAGTTGATACTGCTTCTCCATGATGTCGATCGACGCCTGCGTCGCGTCGGCCATCTTCTTCATGTTGTCCAGTTGACTCCGCTGGAACGGCAGATTCATGTTGTTGGTCTGGCCCTGGATGCTCGTCTGGAACGGAATCGAGCTGTGCTGGATCGGGATTCCCAGCGGTCGGGTGATGCTCTGCACCATCGCGATGCCCTCGGTGTGCATGACGTTGCGGGCGACCGAGTTCAGCACCAGCATGTCGGCGGGGTTGCGCATGTCGTGGTCGGAGTTGACCATCAGGATGTCGGGGTTCATTCGCGCCTGGCTGAAGTGCCGGTTGGCGGCCGCGAACCCAAGATTGGTAGGCGCGTCCTTCGGCAGGTAGAACTGGTCGTTGTAGGCCGGCTTGTAGCCGGGGATCGCCACGATGCCGATCAGCACCACGAACAGGCTGACCACGAAAATGGGTGCGGGCCAACGGACTACGGCCGTACCGACCTTGCGCCAGAACCTGCTCTGCGGCGGTCGCTTGGACTCGTACAGCCCGATCTTGCTCCCGAGGAACAGCACGGCCGGTCCCAGGGTGACCGCGATGGCCACGACCACGATCATGCCGATCGCCACCGGGGCGCCCATCGTGCTGAAGTAGGGCAACCGCGCGAAGCTGAGGCAGTACGTCGCACCCGCGATCGTCAGGCCGGAACCCACGATGACAGGCGCGACCGATTTGAACGTGGCGTAGTAGGAGTCTTCTCGGTCCAACCCCATGCCGCGGTCTTCCCGGTAGCGGCCGAAGATGAAGATGCCGTAGTCGGTGGCGGCGGCGATCGCCAGCATCGTCAGGATGTTGCCTGCGAACGTCGTCAGCCCGAAGGCACCATGGGTCGCCAGCACCGCAACCACGCCGCGCGCGGTCAGCAATCCAAGAAACGTCAGGAACAGCTGGATCAGCGTCGTGACGATCGATCGGTAGACGACCAGCAGCATGAATGCGATGGCGACCAACGTGTACAGCGTGATCTGCGCCAGGCTGGCATTGCCGATGACGTGAAGGTCATCGGTCAGCGCCGCCGGGCCCGCGACATAGGCCTGCACGCCCGGCGGTGCCTTGGTCTCCTCGATGGCCTTGCGGACGGACTCGACGCCCTCGTTGGCCAGGGTCTGGCCCTGCTCACCCGCGAGGTTGATCATCACGTAGGACGCCTTGCCGTCGGAGCTCTGCGCTCCGGCCGCAGTCAGCGTGTCGCCCCAGAAGTCCTGGATGTGCTGAATGTGCTCGGGATCCTGCCGCAGCTTCTTGATGATCGCGTCGTAGTAATCGTGCGCGTCCGGTCCGAGGGGTTGCTGGCCCTCGATCACGACCATCACGGTGCTGTTGGAGTTGAACTCCTTGAAGTTGCCGCCCATCAGCTTCATCGACGTCATCGACGGCGCATCCTCGGGAGCCATTGGCGCCGAGTGCAACTCGCCGACCACCTCGAGTTGTGGGGCGATCACGTTCACGATCACCGCAACGGCGATCCAGAACAGCACGATCGGGATCGAGAACAGGCGGATGGCGTGGGGCAGGTAGGGCCGCTTGGGGTGCCCGGCGGTCTCGGCGGGAGTTTCAGTGGGAGTCGCGTGTGTCATGCGGACTTCACCAGGCAGTAGGTCTGGGCGTTGACCCCATTGGCGGATTGCTCCTCACGGACGGTTCCATTCACGGTGACGCGACATCCAATCTGGTCACCGTCGGTCTGCGCCATCAGGTTGGCGCTGACCGTCGGCAACGTCGTCGACAGGGTCACCGACCAGGGCAGCGGCGTGGTGATCGAGTGCACGTTCGCGTCCGGGTCGAAGTAACTGATCTGGGCCGTGGTTCCTGGTGAGCCGTACACGTCATAGACCATTACCTTGGGGTTGAACTGGACGATCTCGATGCCCGCGCCCGCGTTGGCGTTGAGATCCTGGGATGCGAACTGCTTGTGCAGCCGCGACACCACCAGGCCAGAGACCGCCAGCACCACGATCAGCACCAGCGGGATCCACAACACCTTGGCTATCCGACCTACCGGAATACGCTTCACCCCGACACCTTCCGCTGATCGGCCGGTCGCATCTCGACCGTCGTGTCCGCTGGACCGTCCGGCGGACACTCCGCATTCGCGGCGAGCCGGCGCAGTACAGGAAATGCCACGCGTGCCGAAAGCCACAACGCGTTCTCTTCTTCAGGGGTCAGCGTCGCCAACAACTCCGTGAGTCGTTCCCGACGGACTCGCTTCCGGTCGTCGATGACTTCCTGACCGTGCTCGGTGATGCCGATGAGGGCGGCGCGCCCGTCTTCGGGGTCGGCCAGCCTAGTCACCAGATCTTGGCGTTCCAGTCGCTTGATCAGCTGGGTCATCGACGGCTGGCTGATGCCTTCCTTGGCGGCCAGCGCGGTGAGCCGCAGGGGACCCTCACGGCACACCCTGTTGATCGCGAAGCCTGCGGAGGCACTCAAGTCGGCGCGGTCGGTCAGAAACCGCGCGGTCAGGTCCATGGCCTGATCGAGAAGTTCGCCGACGCAGTCGCTGATGTTCTGCTCGGTCGGCTGTTCTCCCACCCGGTACATATATCACGCACCCTATGTAGCGGCTAGTCGAGGCCGGGTTTCGCGCCCTCGCAGGCATTCCGAAGGTTTGACTGGCCACGCCAAACGCCCGTCGGCGTCATTTACCCGGCGCGGTTGCCGACCCCGGGGCACCGATGGGGACCGGTCGTTAGCGTCGACCACTTTGCCGGATAACGTCCATAGGCCGGGTCGGCCATGAAAATCGTTTTCTAGCAACTACTTTCATCCGGGAGACGGTGTGCATGGGATCCGTTCCACGGCTGGCGGGGGATGGGTGAACTCGGCCAACTCACTGTGTGATACATAGCTGATCCTATGTAATGAACTTGGGCAAGTCGTCGACCGCCACGTGCGGGACGCCAAGACGTGTGACGTGGCCGATGGTTGCGAGGTCAGCCAAGCGCGGCGGCGAGGCCACGGAGAAGCCGGTCGACGTCGTCAGTGCCGTTGTAGGGCGCCAACCCGATCCGCAGCCCGCCCGCCTCATCGAGCCCGAGCCGTCTGGACGCCTCGTAGGCGTAGAACGAACCCGCCGGTGCGTTGACGTCCCGCTTGGCGAGCGCCGTGCTGACGGCAGCGGCACTGCGCTCGGCGAAGGTGACGAGCAGCGTCGGCGTCCTTCGCGCCGCACGGGAGTGGACGCTGACCCCTGGTAGCTGGTGCAGACCCGCCTCGATCCGGGTGCGAAGCGCGTCCTCGTGCTCCTCCAGAGCATGCATGCCTGCCACGATCCGATCGCGCCGGGTGCCGGTGGAACTCGTCATTCCTGCGAGGAACTCGACCGCGGCCGTCGTACCGGCCATCAGTTCGTACGGCAGGGTGCCCAGCTCGAAGCGCTCCGGCACCTGGTCGGTGGCGGGCAACAGCTTGGAGGGCCGCAGTTCGGCGAGAACGTCGCGCCTGCCTGCGACCACGCCGCAGTGCGGACCCAGGAACTTGTACGGCGAACAGGCGAAGAAGTCGGCGCCGAGATCGCGGAAGTCGACCACGCCGTGCGCGGTGTAGTGCACGCCGTCGACGTACACGAGTGCCCCCTCGGCGTGCGCGCGTGCGGCGATGGCCCGCACGTCGGGCATCGTTCCGATGAGGTTCGACGCAGCGGTCACCGCGACGACGCGCGTGCGCTCGCTCAGTTGGGCCTCGACGTTCTCCACGGGCAGTTCGGAGGTCTCCGGATCGAAGTCCACCCACCGCACGACCGCGCCTGCCGCGGCGGCGGCGATGACCCACGGCCGGACGTTGGCATCGTGGTCGAGCCGCGTCACGACGACCTCGTCACCCTGGCGCCATTGCGCAGACAACGTCCGCGACAACTCGAAGGTCAGGGCCGTCATGCTCCGCCCGAAGATGATCTCGTCGGGTTCGGCGTTGAGCAGATCGGCCAGAGTGCGCCGACACCGCCTGACGATCTCCTCGGCATTGCGCGCGGCGACGGTGGTGTCCCCGCGATTGGACAGCGGCCGGAGCATGGCGTCGCGGATGGCTTCCGCCACGACGGTGGGCGTCTGCGAGCCGCCGGGCCCGTCGAAGAAGGCGGCGCCGTCGTCGAGTGCGGGGAAGCAGCCACGGATCGCGTCGACGTCGAACATCACGAAGCGAAGTGTCCCATCAGAAACGAGGACGCGGGCGTCTCGGCGTCCGGCTTGCCGCAGCCCGGTGGTTCTGCAAGCCTTCCAGGAAGCATCCACGACAACGGCGCCGTCCGGATCCTTCCCCTATGCGAAGGCGCGCGATGACGTCGATCCTCAAGGCCCCGAGTCAACCCGTGTCCGATGCGCTGCTGCACCGGGCCAGGCAAGTCATTCCCAATGCGATGTACGGACACCAGGATGCGCGCGGATTATGGCCGGGCGCACCGCAATCCGTTTCCAGGACGTCGGGTTCGCGGATCTGGGATGCCGACGGCCACGAGTACGTCGACCTGCTCTGTTCGTGGGGTCCGATCATCCACGGCTAGCAGCACCCCCGGATCGAGGACGCGGTCAATCGGCAGCGACAGATCTGCGACACCGCCAACGGACCGTCCGAGCACTTCGTGATGCTCGCCGAGAAGCTCGTCGACGCCGTCGAGCACGCCGACTGGGCGATGTTCGCCAAGAACGGATCCGACGTCACGACGCTGTGCCTGACGATCGCCAGGGCGCACACCGGCCGCGCCACCATCCTGGTCGCCGACGGCGCCTATCACGGG